>NZ_SJUQ01000006.1:0-108050 GCF_004337045.1 Exiguobacterium sp. SH5S4 | reverse complement strand
TCGCCCCTATCTGTTTAGTCCGAAATGCGTGAACGAACCCATAAAAATGAGAAGAGGCCACCGTTAGCGAACAAGTCGCTCCCGGTGGCCTCTTTCTTATAAATCTACTGAGTTATGTCCCAGCCTCTTTTGTTTAGACGGTATGGTGGCGCTCGACGCGCTCGAGCAACTCGTAAGGACGAACCTTGTAGATTGCGTGCGGGATGTACGTCGGGTCGATCGCATCAATGAGACGCATCTGGAAGTGGTCACGTTTGATGTAGTCCGACACGTTCGACGCATCGATCGGGAAGAATCCGACCTCATGTGTCTCGCCTGCTTGCGGACGAAGGTCGCCCGAGACGTAACGCCCATGGAACGAGACGCAGAGGACGCGTGACGACACGTTTTGATAGATCCCGATGATGCCGTCGATCTCGATGTCGGCCCCGGTCTCTTCTTTCACTTCACGATGGATCGCATCGATGATCGATTCGTGTTCTTCGACCTGTCCGCCCGGCATCTCGTACGTGTCGCTCCGGTGCGTGTTTTTGACGAGCAGCACCTCGCCGTCATCGTTCGTGATGTAGGCGGTCACGGAGACGATCGTGCGCGGCGGGGTGTAGTGCCCGGTCGGCATCATGAACTCTTCGCTCGACTTGATGTACAAGTCTTTCCCGAGACGGGCCCGCTTCTTCATCGCCTCGCGACGGAGTGCGCTCGAGCGGTAATCGCGTTCGACTTGTTCGTAGTGCTCACGGTCGCGGTATTCCCAAAGTGCCATGACCTCGGTTTGGTCCTCGGTCACCCAACGGCCGACGAGCCGTGCGCCGTGCGATACCTGAATCGGATACAGGTATGTATGGAAAAACTCAGTGAATTCTTGCAAGCGTTCGGGACGGATCGTATACGTTTTTCGACGATGGAACATGAAAATTCCTCCTTTGACGGTTGCTGTCTCTGTGCTTTAGAAATAGATTGATTTCCTCACTATGACGTATTCGCCATACGTATCAGTTTACCCTCTATTTAAAAAAAGTCAGCCCGAACTTTTGTTCAGGCTGACTTTTTCATGAAGTTCGGATGTGAGCGGACATAGCGGGCGACAAAGAAGATGCCGATGCCGAGACCGATATAAGGAAACAGGCCGTGTGTGTATTCGCCGATATATCGCCAATTACTGCCAAGCATCATGCCGACTTTGACGAAGACGAACGACCAGACCGCGAAGACGATCGTTGTCATCGTCAGGAATTTACGGAACGACAACCGCATCACGCCGGCGCTGATGGCGAACAATTGACGCCAAATCACGCTGAGGCAGACGATCCACGCCCCGTACTTCTCAAACCACGACTCGGCTTGAAGCTGTTTCTCCTGCTTGATCCGAAACGAGCGATACAATCGCAGGGCGACCGGTCGTCCGCCGTAGCGGCCAATCCCATACAATGCGACCTGGGTCACGACGAAAGCCGACCAAGCGAGCAAAAAGATGAACAGGAATGACGCGTCAAGGGAATCGACGAGATAACCGCCGTATGCGAGGACGAGCTCGTTTGGGATGACTTGGATGAAGATGCCGAGCGGGATACTGAAGACGCCGCATCCGGCCAAGAGTTGCTCGAGGAAGTGCCACATGACAGATCACTCCTTTCAATACGTAGTAGGGAATTTGTTCCATCCATCAGTATAACGGACAAACTAGGAAAGCAAAAGAAAAGATGTCACAAAGGCGTGACATCTTTTAGTCGAGTTCGGAAACGAGCACGCCGAGGCGCTCAAGTTCGGAGACGGCGGCATCAATCGCGTCCGCACTGTCGGCTTCGAGCGTGTGAATGTGCAGCCCACCCGTCAAATGGGACAGTGGGGCAGCCTGGTTGGCCTCGACGCGTTCGAGGAAGGCCCGGACGTCGCGCCGGCTCTTCACCATCAACTGACCAGTCAGCGACCCGTAGACGGGGTGGTCGATGATGACGTCACGAATCGTGACACCTTCGTCGACGATGGCGTTCATCTCGGCTTCCATGTCCTCGGCTTCGTGCCGACAGACGACTTTTCGTGTGTAGGCGGACGGTGACGCCTCGCCGGGTAGATAGACGTAGCCGCGGGCGGTCGCGACGATTTGGTGGCCTTTCGCCTTCAAGAGCGACAAGTCTTGGACGATGACTTGGCGGCTGACGGCGACACGGCGGGCGAGCTCGGAACCGGTGATCGGTTCCGTACTCGCTTCAATCAATTCCAATAAAGTGCGCCGGCGTTCTTCACCGGCTAAACGTTTGTTCATGGTGTTCAACTCTCCTTGCTAAAGTGGCGATGGCATCGGCGAGTGCCGCCGTGGCTTCGGCGGTTGTCTGTTCGCCGAAGGAAATCCGGACGAGCCCGTGGCAGGCGCTCGTCTCATAGCCGAGTGATTCGAGCATGCGGTTCGGTCCGTTTTGACCGGCCCGGCAAGCCGAACCGGCTGACACTTGGAAGCCGAGTGCGTCGAGTTCGGTCATCCACCATTGGCCGTCCCGTTTGTCCGAGACGAATGAGAGGATGGCCGGACTTTGGTCGTCGAACTCGAGCCAGTCAACATGTGACGATGTCTTCTCTTTCAAGATAGCACGAAACGCTAAGAAATTTCTTTCGTGACGTGTCCGATTCTCGTGCCGATTGGTGAACGCCTTGACGAACGCAGAGATGCCGGGCACGTCGATCGTCCCGGGACGGATGCCGTACTGATGGTGACCCGGGTAGTAGGGGGGAGGCAATAGACGTTCCATATAGAGACCGCCGACCCCTTTCGGCCCGCCGACTTTATGGGCGCTGAACGAGTAAGCGTCGATCCCGTCGACAGAGACCGGTATTTTTCCGAGCGCTTGTACTCCGTCGATATGGAGCAGTACTTTCTTATATTTAAGTTTACAGAGGATGTTATGGAGCGGCAAAACCCAGCCGGTGTCCGAGTTGACGTGCTGAAACGTGACGAGTCCGATATCACGATCGAGCAAGTGGAGGAACTTGTCGTGGTCGAACTGGCCGTCTTTCAGCTTGAGGCGATGGACGATCACACCTTCAGCTTCCCATTCGTCGAGGAGGAGCGAGACCGAGTCGTGCTCTTGCCAGGACGTGATGACCTCGCTGCCTTTCATGCGTTTGCGCAGACTCGTCAGCGCGATGTAATTGCTTTCCGAGCCGCTCCCGGTAAACAACAGCTTCCCTCTCAGCATATCGAGACCGAGCGCCTGCTTGACGAGCCGGCGCGCCTCTGTCAAATAGTCCTCGGCTATGAACCCATGCGTATGAAGCGACGAGGGATTGCCGGGGACGCCTTTGGCCATGGCGACGTAATGGTCAAGGGCGGCTTGGGTCATCGGATGTGTCGCCGCGTAGTCAAAGTAACCGTTCATCGAAGTATCCCCTTTTCTCATGTTGTCTTCTTCACAAAATTATGCGAAACTAGTTTACAAGTCAACATTACATATGAAATACAGGTGATATACAGATGTCTTTACAGTTAAAACAAGTTGATGTTTTGATTATCGGGGCGGGGTTGGCCGGGGTCACGGTGGCGCTCCATTTGCCGGAGACGTACCGCGTCCTCCTCGTCTCAAAACGTGACGTGACCTCCTCGAACTCTGACCTCGCCCAAGGCGGGATCGCGAGTTCATATTTGGAGCCGTCGAGTCTCGATCACGCACACGATACGCTCGTCGCTTCCAAGATGACGGCGCAAGCGGATCGGGTCGTCACGCTCGTCGAGGACGGCCGTGGTGTCGTTTCAGAGATGGAGCGGTTCGGTGTCGCGTTCGACCGGGACGAGTCCGGGTATAAGATCGGCCGAGAAGGCGCCCACGGGAAACATCGGATCTACCACGTCGGTGGTGACGAGACCGGACGTCATGTGATGACCGCGTTACGGGAACGGCTCCCGCAAAACGTTGAAGTGATGGAGCACGTCTTGATCGACGGACTGACAAAAACGGGCGGACGAGTCGTCGGTGCGACCGGCTTCCAAGGCGACGAACGAATCCATATTCAAGCGGGTGCGGTCGTCTTGGCGACAGGTGGCATCGGCGGGCTCGTCGATTGGACGTCGAACTGTCAAGCCGTGACGGGGGATGGACTCGTCTTGGCGAGCGCTGTCGGTGCCGAACTATCCAACTTGACCGAGATCCAGTTTCATCCGACGCTGCTAGCGGTCGAAACGCCGCACCTCGTGACCGAGGCGCTGCGAGGTGCGGGCGCGGAACTCGTCGATGAGGACGGAAACGCGATGATGCGGCACCATCCGCTAGGCAGTCTGGCGCCCCGTGATGAAGTGGCGGCCGTGCTCACACGTCACTGCGGCCCGGTCTATCTCGATACGAGTCGCGTCAAAGACATTGCGGCCCGGTTCCCGAAATTGTGGGCGACGTGTCAGGCCGAACGGATCGACGTCGCTCGCATCCCGGTCCGGCCGGGTCTGCATTTTCATATGGGCGGGGTGCGGGTCGATGAAACCGGTTCGACGGGTGTGGCCGGGCTTTACGCGGTCGGTGAAGTCGCCGACACGGGTGTTCACGGGATGAACCGCTTGGCGTCGAATTCACTACTCGAATGCTGGGTGTTCGGAAAACGGGTCGCTGCATCGGTGCGACTCGAAGAAAGGCCGTTCACGGTGACTGAAGTGACCGCTTATGAGTTATCGAAGGAGACGTTTCAAGCGTATCGTCGGCGATTAGGCAACTGGCTGACAATCTCGCCTGAGTTTGGAGAAATGAGAAGTTTCTTAGAAAATACCCAACAACTGGCACGGACGAAACACGTGACAAGACAATTGGCAGAACGAACATTACAACTTGAGGCGGGCCGGATTTTAGCACGCGCCTTTATGAGAACGGAGGAGTTCCATGAACAGAACGTTACTGCGCGAACAGCTCACACAATTTCTAAATGAGGATATCGGATTTGGAGACGCCTCGAGCGCGCTCATCGACCCGATCGACGTGGCGACAGCCGTCGTCACCGCCAAGGCGGACGGGGTCTTCTCCGGTGTTGACGTCGTGATGGAACTCGCGGCGATGCAACGGCTCGTCGTCGAACAGTGCCGTGACGATGGGACGGATTTGAAAAAAGGGGACGTCATGTTCGCTTTGCGCGGCAAGACGCGGACGATCCTCGAGACGGAACGGATACTGCTCAACCTTGTGCAACATATGTGCGGCATCGCCACGCTGACAAGGCGCTGTGTCGAGGCGCTCGCCGACCCATCGATCCGGGTCACCGACACACGGAAGACGACGCCGGGACTGCGGATGCTTGAAAAATACGCCGTCCGATGTGGTGGGGGATACAACCATCGGCTGCGTCTCGACGACGCCGTCATGATCAAAGACAACCATATTGCGGCACTCGGGGGCATCACGCAGGCCATCGAAACGGCGAGAACTCAAAACGGGCATACGACACCGATCGAAGTCGAGGTCGAGACGATCGAGCAGTTGCGTGAGGCGATCGCGGCAAGTCCTGACATCATCATGCTCGATAACCGGTCACCGGAAGAGTTGAAGGCGTGGGTTGCGCTCGTGCCGTCCCACATCATGACGGAAGCATCGGGCGGGATCACTGTCGACACAATCGCCGCCTACCGCGGTACGGGCGTCGACGTCATCTCGGTCGGACAGTTGACGAATTCGGTGACGGCTCTCGATTGCAGCTTAAATCTTAAAGGAGGGGTCAAATATGCAGTTACTCGGAACGATGCCAGCACAATACGCTAATATGACGATCGAACAGATGGAAGCACGGATCGAAGCCATTAAAGCACGGCTCGGCAGCCGGCTGTTTCTACCGGCACATCACTATCAAAAGGATGAGGTCGTCCAGTTCGCGGACGCGACCGGAGATTCGCTCCAGCTCGCACGACTCGCCGAACAAATGAATGGGGCCGAGTTTATCGTCTTTTGCGGCGTCCATTTCATGGCCGAGACGGCCGACATGCTGACACGCGACGACCAACTCGTCATCTTGCCGGACATGCGGGCCGGTTGTTCGATGGCGGATATGGCCGATATCGACCAGACCGAGATTGCTTGGGAGGAATTGACCGACTTGTTCGGTGACGACATCATCCCGATCACGTATGTCAATTCGACGGCAGCCATCAAGGCGTTCGTCGGAAAGAACGGCGGTGCGACCGTCACGTCGTCAAACGCACACGACATCGTCCGTTGGGCGCTCGAGACTGGCGAACGGATTATGTTCTTACCAGATCAACACTTAGGGCGCAACACGGCGTTTGATCTCGGTGTACCGCTGGCGGCGATGGCCGTCTGGGACCCGCTTCGTGAGCGTCTCGACTACGAGGGCGACATCGAAGACGTACGGGTCATCCTCTGGAAAGGGCATTGTTCGGTCCACGAGAAGTTCAATGTCGCCCAAATCGAGGCGTTGCGGAAGCATGACCCGGAACGACGCATCATCGTCCATCCCGAGTGTACGTTTGACGTCGTGCAGGCGGCGGACGAGGCCGGGTCGACGTCGTATATCATCGACCAGATCGAGGCGAGCGCTCCGGGGACGAAGTGGGCCGTCGGGACGGAGATGAACTTGGTCAATCGACTAGCAATGACACACCCCGAGCAAGACATCGTCTCCCTCAACCCGTACATGTGTCCGTGTTTGACGATGAACCGCATCGATTTGCCGCATCTGTTGTGGGCGCTCGAGTCGCTCGAGACGGATCCGGTCAACATCATTCGTGTCGATGAGGAAACGACGAAATGGGCAACGCTCGCCCTCGAGCGGATGTTAGCGAGATAACGGACAGGCGATCGCCTGTCCTTTTTTCACGGCGTTTTCTATGGTACAATGAATGCAGTTTTCCTATGAAGAGGAGATAACAAAGTGATTGAATTCGTAAAAGGATCCGTCGCCTACGTGTGTGCGGAATATATAACGTTGGATGTTTCGGGCGTCGGCTACAAAGTACATGTGCCTAACCCGTTTTTTTATCGTGAACAAGACGAACATGTAATCGTGTTTACGCACCATTACGTCAGAGAAGATCAACAGACGCTGTACGGCTTCCGGTCACGCCGGGAGCGGGAACTGTTCAATAAACTGCTCGGCGTCAACGGCATCGGACCGAAAGGCGCGCTCGCCATCGTCGCCTCGGGCGACATGGACGCGTTGATTGACGCGATCGAGACCGAGAACGAGAAGTACTTGATGAAGTTCCCGGGCGTCGGCAAGAAGACGGCCAAACAAATGGCGCTCGATTTAAAAGGGAAGTTGTCAGAGCTCGCACCGGACTATGTGCCGAACACAGGCCTGTTCGCACAAGGCTCGTCAGAACTTGACGAAGCGTGTGAAGCGCTCGCCGCCCTCGGTTATTCGGAACGTGAGATCACACGTGTCCGCAAAGAACTGAATTCAGAAATATTGACGACAGACGCTTACATAAAGCGCGCCCTGCAATTGTTGTTGAAATAAGGAGGAACCTATGGACGAACGATTGTTGTCACAATCCCACCAACAGTATGAAGACTCTGAAGAGTGGAGCCTGCGTCCGCAACGGTTCGAGCAGTATATCGGACAAGAGAAGGCGAAAGGGAACTTATCCGTCTTTATCCAAGCGGCAAAAATGCGAAGCGAGACGCTCGACCACGTCCTCCTTTACGGGCCACCTGGTCTAGGGAAGACGACGCTCGCGCAAATTATCGCCAACGAGATGGGTGTCGGCATCAAGACGACAGCCGGTCCCGCCATCGAACGCCCAGGCGACTTAGCAGCGATCTTGTCGACGCTCGAGCCGGGAGACGTCCTGTTTATTGACGAGATCCATCGGCTCAGCCGGACGATTGAAGAGATCCTGTATCCGGCGATGGAAGACTATTGCCTTGATATCGTCTACGGACAAGGCGAGATGGCACGCAGCGTCCGCATCGACTTGCCACCGTTCACGCTCGTCGGCGCGACGACACGGGCCGGTATGTTGTCGGCCCCGCTCCGTGACCGTTTCGGGGTGACGCTCAAGCTCGAGTATTACGAAGCGCACGAACTCGCGGCCATCGTCAGCCGGACGGCCCAACTGTTCCGACTGTCGATCTCACCGGAAGCGAGCGGCGCGATCGCCAAACGCGCGCGCGGGACGCCACGGATCGCCAACCGGCTGTTGCGTCGGGTCCGCGACTTCGCGCAAGTGGAAGGGACGAAAGAAATCGATCCAGCCATGGCATCGAGTGCGCTCGATCGCCTGCACGTCGACGCCCTCGGGCTCGACGAGGTCGATCATCGGCTCTTGCGGGCCATGGTCGAACGGTTCGGCGGTGGTCCGGTCGGGCTCGAGACGCTCGCCGCGACAATCGGTGAAGACGCCCAGACGATCGAGGACGTCTACGAACCATACTTGTTACAACAAGGCTTCCTCCAGCGGACACCGCGAGGACGCATGATCACACAATACGCTAAGACGCATTTTGGATACGAAGAGGAGTAAATGATGCAAGATATTCAATTGAACGTAAACGACTATGATTTTGACTTGCCAGAAGAACTGATCGCCCAAGTCCCGCTCCTTGATCGGACGAGCTCACGTTTGCTCGTCCTCGACCGGGACACAGGTGACATCGAGCACCGCCACTTCCGTGACGTGCTCGACTATTTACAAGCAGACGACGCGCTCGTCGTCAACGATTCACGTGTCTTGCCGGCCCGTCTGTTCGGGGCGAAGCAAGAGACGGGCGGCAAAGTCGAGCTGCTGCTCTTGAAGCAGACCGAAGATGACGTCTGGGAAGCGCTCGTCAAACCGGCGAAGAAAGTCCGCGTCGGCGCCATCGTCGAATTCGGGAACGGATTGCTCCGGGCCGAATGCGTCGAAGAGCTCCCGGAAGGCGGACGCCGCTTCAAGTTCGAGTATGACGGGATCTTCTATGAGATTTTAGACGAGCTCGGTACGATGCCGCTCCCGCCTTACATCCGCGAACAGCTTGACGATCAAGACCGCTACCAGACCGTCTACGCCCGCGAACGCGGCAGTGCGGCCGCACCGACGGCAGGTCTTCATTTCACAGAAGAATTGCTCGAGGCTGCGCAGGCGAAAGGGGTCAACTTGATCCCGCTCACGCTTCACGTCGGGCTCGGGACGTTCCGCCCGGTCACGGCCGATACGATTGAAGAGCATACGATGCATAGCGAGTACTTTGAACTGTCCGAGCAATCGGCACGGGCGCTCCGTGACGTCCGCGCGAGCGGCGGCCGCGTCTTCGCGGTCGGGACGACGTCGACACGGACGCTCGAGACGATCATGCGCGATCACGGGGATTTCGTCGAGTCATCGGGCTGGACGGACATCTTTATTTACCCGGGCGTCGAGTTGAAGGCGATCGATGGACTGATCACGAACTTCCATCTGCCGAAGTCAACGCTCGTCATGCTCGTCTCGGCGTTCGCGTCACGCGACATCATCTTACACGCCTACCGGACCGCGGTGGAAAACGAATACCGCTTCTTCAGCTTTGGAGACGCGATGCTCATTACGAGGAAGGAAGAAAACAAATGACCAAACATGCAGTCACATACGAACACATCCATACGTGTAAACAATCAGGAGCGCGGCACGGGATCGTCCATACGCCGCACGGCTCGTTCGAGACGCCTGTCTTCATGCCGGTCGGCACGCAGGCGAGCGTCAAGACGATGGCACCTGAACAAGTGAAAGCGATGGGTGCGAACATCATCTTATCGAACACGTACCACCTATGGATTCGTCCCGGACATGAAGTCGTCAAGCAAGCGGGCGGACTTCACAAGTTCATGAACTGGGACGGCGCGATCTTGACGGACTCAGGCGGCTTCCAAGTGTTCTCACTCGCTGACCTGCGTAACATTCAAGAAGAAGGCGTCCATTTCCGTAACCATTTGAACGGGGACAAGTTGTTCTTGTCGCCAGAGAAGGCGATGGAAATCCAAAACGCGCTCGGTGCGGACATCATGATGGCGTTCGATGAGTGCCCGCCGTTCCCGGCGACGCATGAATACATGAAGAAGTCGGTCGAGCGGACGAGCCGTTGGGCCGAACGTTGCCTCGCGGCGCACGAACGTCCGGAGGACCAAGCGCTGTTCGGCATCATCCAAGGTGGCGAGTACGAAGACCTTCGCCGTCAGAGCGCCGAAGACCTCGTCTCACTCGATTTCCCGGGTTATGCGGTCGGCGGTTTGTCAGTCGGCGAACCGAAAGACGTCATGTATCGGGCGCTCGAGTTCACGACACCGTTCATGCCGGAAGATAAGCCGCGCTACTTGATGGGCGTCGGATCACCGGATGCGTTGATCGAAGGTTCGATTCGCGGGATCGACATGTTCGACTGCGTCTTGCCGACACGGATCGCCCGTAACGGCACGCTCATGACGTCTAAAGGTCGCGTGACGATCAAACACGCCAAACATAAGACGGACTTTGGCCCGATCGATGAGAAGTGCGATTGCTATACGTGTAAGAACTATTCACGGGCCTACGTGCACCATTTGATCCGTGCCGATGAGATGTTCGGTCTCCACCTTTGCTCGACGCATAACCTTCATTTCCTCGTGAATTTGATGGAACAAGTCCGTCAAGCGATCCGCGAAGACCGTCTGCTCGATTTCAAAGAAGAGTACTTCGAAGAATATGGATATAACAAACCGAACGCCAAGAATTTCTAATTCTCTGACAGCGATTATGTGACAACGAATCGGTTTCACGGTATAATGAACCTGATATTGAAGGAAAGGGTGAATTCTACAAATGGAAACTCTCGTAGCACTATTACCGATGATCCTTATTTTCGTCGTGTTCTACTTCTTGTTGATCCGTCCACAGACGAAGCGACAAAAGCAAGTACAAACGATGCAAAATGCGCTTGAGCGTGGC
Source organism: Exiguobacterium sp. SH5S4 (assembly GCF_004337045.1). Classification (NCBI taxonomy): domain Bacteria; kingdom Bacillati; phylum Bacillota; class Bacilli; order Caryophanales; genus Exiguobacterium; species Exiguobacterium sp. SH5S4. The sequence goes on along the minus strand of NZ_SJUQ01000006.1, from coordinate 97,195 downwards.
GATCATGTCGTGACGATTGGCGGCCTTCACGGTGTCGTCCATCAGATCGAAGACACAGAAGTCACATTGAAATGCGACCAAGCACTTCTCAAGTTCAATCGCAGTGCGATTGCTGAAGTGACGAAAAAAGGAAACTCTTCATTCGCTGAGTAAGCAAATGACGCCTGACCAGTATATGGTCAGGCGTTTTTTCGTGCGGGTAATAGGCGAGGGAGGATACGACGAGCCCCTTCTTGACCGCCGTAGATGGCACGAGCGAACGGACCGACGATCAAGTCGGCGTAAGCGCCAGTCATGTAGAAGTTGTCCGTCCAAGCGAGTGAGGCATCGAGTACCGGTGTGCCACACGGGGTGAGCGGTAAGTCGAGCTGCTCCATGAGCGGCCGTAAAAACGTCTCTTTCGGATGGAGCGGGCGGATCCCCGTGCAGCAGACGATCTCGTCAGACGGTAACGCAATCCCATCGACGACTAACTGGTCACCGTCACGGACCGCTTCTCCAATGATGTGCCGAATTTCACCAAGTTGCACGAGCCGCTTCACTTTCAAGACGAGGTCGTTCGGGGATGTCCCCGGCTTTCGTTCTTGCTTGACGAAGTCACGTTTCTCAATCCAATTTTCTTCCAACTGATGAAAAGCGCGTAACCCCTTTGGACCCATAAAACTGCGGTCGGCGTCGAACTGGCTCACCTCGAGCGGGCGCTTCGTCACGAGCGTGACGTCATGGCCTTTACTATGACGCGATACCGTATAATGTAACGCCGTGATCCCGCCGCCGACGACGGTAACGTTCGATTGTTCCGGCTGATCGTTAGCTGAAAAGACGTGTCGGCATGTCGGGATGTCCGCAAAGCCCGGTAGATGCATCGAGCTCGATTGACCGGTCGAAACGATGACCGTCTCGGCGGTAATCCGTCGAGTTGATGTCGTCACTTCGTAGACGTTGCCGGACCGTTTAATCGAGGAGACAGGTTGATTGCCTAAAAAGCGAGAACGAAGATTAAAGTCCGCAATCACTTGATCACAGTGATCGTTGAACAACGCTAAAGACGGTCGGCCGAACGTATCCTTGAAATGATGAGAGCCATAGTCGTTCGTCGCCGCGAACTGTTTCAACGCGTATGGATTAGACGATATATGATGGACGCGCGTCGAGCGCAAATGTGACATTTCAATATGAGCGGTTTGGGACTTCCAATTCTTGAGTAGTTGATCGTGAGCGTCAATTAGCAGAAGCTCTTCTAACGCACCGCCTTGTTCTAAATAAGATACAGCGAGGGTCATACCGTGAACGCCGGCGCCGATGATTAATACCCGTGTTGACAGATCAGTCATGCTTCCACCTCTTAAATAGTAATAGTTACGATTTGTATCATAGAGTAAGTGTCTGCTTTTTGTCAAACTTCGTCAATCTGTCGAATCATCGACCTCATTTCCAAAAATCAAATTGATTAGTGAAAACGTTTGCATTAATGTCAAGTTGAGAAGAAATTGGAAATGAGGAAACGGACATGGACGTTAAACGATTATTACAACCAATCAAAAATTGGCAAGGTTGGGCTCGCGTCAAACAAACGAAAGGCCGTTCATCGATGCGACGGAAGATGGCGATCGCGCTCGTGCCGACAATCATTGCCTTGCTCCTCGTCGGTGCGCTCGGTTCTTATCAATTGCAAAAGGCTACTGCTGAGTACGATCGGGTGTTGAACGAAGGTCTCCGTGACATGTTGATCGCCGAAGATTTGGCGTTGACCGTCACTGATGCCGAGCGCTACTTGAATTATTATTTACTCGTCTCGAACCCGAAGACGCTGATCAGTTTAGAAGCGTCGCAACAAAAGCGCGACGAATTGATGGACGCCCTCAATGCGTCTTCATCTGACGACAAAGTGCTCAACTGGCTTGGGGATCTAGAGAAGTTTAATCAACTGCTCGACACTGAGATGGCACGTGCCATCGAACTGCGCCAACAACAAGATGAGATCGGGTACAAGACGGTACTCAACACGAGCGTGACCCCGACGACCGATCGGGTCCGGATGACGGTCACCGATCTCGTCGCTCATCAAGCGGAGATGTTGGACGAAGAGACGGCGGCGGTACAAGCAAACGCTGGCACCTCGATCGTCTGGATGATCATCATCAGTATCATCGGTGTCGCCATCGGGCTATTGTCGCTCTATGCGCTCCAAAAACTGTTCTTAACACCGATCAACCGTCTCGTCCGTGAAGCACGAGTCGTCGCGGAAGGAGATTTGACCGGGGAAGACATCGTCGTCAAATCGAATGATGAGCTTGGTGATCTCGTGACGGCTTTTAACGAGATGAAACGCAACCTCGTCGGGTTGATCCGCCAGGTCGGCGCGGCCTCGGATAAAGTGACGGCGTATTCGGAAGAGCTATACGCGAGCACGGACCATGTCGCGACGACGACCCAAGGCGTGGCTGGACTGTTCGAAGACATGAATATCGCGGCCCAAGTGTCGGCCAAGCGCGCCGAGGAAGGGACGTCTGGCGTCAATCAGGCCGTCACCGGCTTGAATCAAATCGCTGCCGCCTCCCAAGGTGTGAATGAACAGACGATTCATACACTTGAGGCTGCGAGCGGCGGACTTGAGACGATTCAGTTGGCCGAGAGTCAGATGCAAGAAATTCAACGGGCCAACGATTTGACCCAACAGATGGTCGAACGTCTTTCGAACCAATCGCTTGAGATTGAAAAGATTACCCGGTCGATCACGGCCATCACCGAACAGACGAACTTGCTCGCTTTGAACGCCGCCATCGAGGCAGCGCGGGCTGGCGAGCATGGAAAAGGATTCGCGGTCGTCGCCGCCGAAGTCCGAAAACTCGCCGAAGAGTCGAAACAATCGGCTAAGCAGATTCAAGCGGTCGTTGTCGATATCCAACGGGACACGAAACAAGTTGAGGCGGCGTTTGACGTGACGAGCGGGCATGTGACGAACGGCGTCGCCCAAATGGGTGAAGTCGCCGGGGCGTTCCGTGAAATCGTGTCGGTCATTCAAGAGACATCGCGTCAGATGAGTGAAATTGCCGCAGCGACAGAGGAAGTCAGTGCGAATACGACCGAAGTCGCGGTCTCGGTCGAGGACATGTCGACGAACGCGGTTTCGACGCAACGCAGTGTCGAAGAAGCGGGGGCGAACGTGGAAGAACAGCTCGCCGCGATTCAAGAAATCAATGGCATCGCCGAGACGATGAGCCATATGTCGGTTGAGTTGAAAGATCTCGTCCATTTGTTCAAGACTTCTACACCGCATTGAAAAGGGGTTTAAGTGTGGACAATACGAGCGATTTAATCGGGATATTAGTAGACAAGACAGCAAGTGATGCAGAAAGAGACGATGCTGCTATCGATTTGGGTTTTATTTCAAAAAACGAAGCAGTAGAGATTGCATTGTTGACCGTCGCAAATGATGAAGGCACGGATGAGATGATTCGAGCAAGTTGTGGAGAATCTTTAGCACAAATTTGGATTGAAAATAATGTATTAAACCTTAAAAACATTTCATTGCTGACAGGAATCGCTTTTTTTGAAGCGCTAGAAATTTTTAAGAAGAAAAACTCTGAATGATGAGTAGAGAACAAAATCATCTTAAGTGAACTACTATCTATGAAATGAAAAGAGGTCATTGAGACGGATAATCCGTTTCAACGACCTCTTTATTGATAGGTGCATAGATTGACACATGTCTTCGTTACATTAAAAGGACGAGGCTCGCTGCCATGACCATCATTCCGGCGACCATGCCGTAAATCGAGTGATGGGCCCGGCCGTATTCACGGGCGGCCGGTAACAGTTCGTCGAGCGAGATGAATACCATGATCCCACCGACGGCTGCGAACAACAAACCGAAAATCGTATCGTTCAAGAATGGCATCAAAATCAAGAAGCCGACGATGGCACCGACCGGTTCCGCTAGACCTGACAGGAACGAGAGTTTTAACGCTTTCTTCCGCGAGCCGGTCGCGTAGTAAATCGGCACCGACACGGCAATCCCTTCCGGAATATTGTGCAAGGCGATGGCAATCGCGATGGCGATACCGACGGCCGGATCATCGAGCGCGGAGATGAACGTGGCCAGTCCTTCAGGGAAGTTATGAATCGTGATGGCGAGCGCCATGAACAGACCCATTTTGTGAAGCCGTTGCTTCGTCTCCTGATTTAGCGGAGCGGGCTCATCCTTAGTTGCGGTCGTGGCTAGCTCTTGAGACGATGGGTCGTTTTGCATCGTCTCGACGAACTTGACTTCATGCGGGTTTTCAGGGGAAGGGATCAACTTATCGATTAACGCGATCAGGAGCATCCCCCCAAAAAATGCGAGCACGGTATAAATTGTGCCGGCCTTTTCCCCGTGGGCACCGACGAGTTCGACAAGCGCTTTCGGGAAGATCTCAATGAACGAGACGTAAATCATGACCCCAGCCGAGAAGCCGAGCGAGATTGACAGAAAGGCTGTGTTGGTCCGCTTCGCGAAGAAGGCGATCATGCTTCCAATCCCGGTCGCGAGCCCAGCGAATAGTGTCAACAAAAAGGCGAAAATAATTGTACTATCCATTGTAGAGGACTCCTTTGCAAACGTAATATATTTTCGATAATCATAGCATAACGTAAGTTTTGCCCTAACGCAACTTTTAGTCGTTCGGGCAAAAAAACCAGAAAATATCGAGGGTGGTGTTACAATTTTAGGAAAATGATTGATAAATGTTTAGAATATTTGTAATGTTAACGGGAGAAGTTTTATATAGAACACGTATCTAGAAAGGAAATAGCCGTATGTACAAAAAAGGGAATATCGCGATTTTTGCGGTCATCATGATCGCGACGATCTTGCTCGCCGTCTTCACGACGCCATGGGTCGTCAAGAACACGAACCTTGGACTCGACTTAAAAGGCGGGTTTGAAGTGCTGTACGAAGTCCAGCCGCTCGAGGACGGCGATGTCATCGACCAATCAGCGATGAATGCAACGGTTCGCGCTATCAACAACCGTGTCAACGTCTTAGGTGTCTCTGAACCGGATATCCGGATTGAAGACGAGAATCGCATCCGCGTCCAGTTAGCTGGCGTCTCGAACCAGAACGATGCGCGGGAAGTGCTGTCATCGACAGCACAACTCACGTTCCGTGATATCGATGACAACGTCTTGCTCGATGGGAAAGACCTCGCACCGCGAGGCGCTGCCATCAGTTATGACCCACAAGGAAACCCGGTCGTCGAGTTGACGCTCCAGTCAGCCGATAAGTTCGGCGAAGTGACGTCGCAAATCGCACAGCGTCCGGCGCCGGAGAACCGTCTCGTCATCTGGTTAGACTTTGAAGAAGGCGATTCATATGAAGAAGAGATTCAAAAGGAGAACTCGAAAATCGTCTCAGATGCTTCGGTCACTGGACCAATTCTATCTGACAAAGCGATCATCTCGGGCGGTGACATCGATGCCGAGAGCGGACAACGCTTAGCCGACATTTTGAACGCCGGGGCGCTTCCAGTCAAGCTTGAAGAGATTTACTCGACGTCGGTATCGGCCCAGTTCGGACAAGACGCGCTTGATAAGACCGTCTTTGCTTCGCTCATCGGGATTGCAGCTGTCTTATTGTTCATGCTGTTCTTCTATCGTTTACCTGGACTTGTCTCGATCATTACGCTCGTCTTGTATATCAATTTGATCATGTTATTCTTTAATGGAATCAACGCCGTCTTGACGTTGCCAGGGATTGCCGCTCTCGTCCTCGGGGTTGGTATGGCAGTTGACGCGAACATCATCACGGCCGAGCGGATTAAAGACGAGCTTCGTTCAGGCAAGTCGGTACTGTCGGCGTTCCGCGCCGGTAACCGCCGTTCGCTCAGTACGATCATCGATGCCAACTTGACGACGCTCATCTCAGCCGCTGTGTTGTTCTACTTCGGGACAAGCTCGGTCCGAGGGTTCGCCATCATGCTCATGATCTCAATTGCGATGACGTTCATCTCGAACGTCTTCATCTCACGTTATTTGATGCACCTCCTCGTCGCTAGTCGCTTGTTCGACAAACGTAAAGGCTGGTTTGGTGTGAAGGAGAGTGAAATCCGTGAACTTTAAGCTCACTGAATTAAACTATGTGAAACATATGCGCACGCTGTTCATCATCTCGTGTGCCGTCGTTATCATCGGTCTCGGTATTTTGTTCTTCCGAGGGTTAAACCTTGGAATCGACTTCGCGTCAGGGACGCGTGTCGAAGTGCAGACGGAGACACAAGTGTCACAACAAGAACTTGAAGCCGCCTTTACCGAAGCGGGCGTCGACGAGTCGATTTCTTCGATTCAGTACGCCGATGGAGGGGCGCTCGCGAACGTGACGTTCGTCGGTCAGCTCGGCCAGGATGAAGTCGCTTCAGTCAAGACTGTATTCACGGAAACGTTTGGAAGTGATCCGAATATTAGTACCGTTTCAGCCGAAGTCGGCCGCGACATCGCCCGTAACGCCATCTATGCGGTCGCTCTCGCGTCGCTCGGGATCATTCTCTACATCACGTTCCGGTTCCAATTCTCGTATGCGGTCGCGACCGTCGTCGCGATGTTGCATGATGCGTTCTTCATGATCGTCGCGTTCTCGATTTTTGGGATCGAAGTCAACTTGTACTTCGTCGCTGCGATCTTGACGATCATCGGGTACTCGGTCAACGATACGATCGTCACGTTCGACCGATTGCGCGAGAATATTCAAGCGTACGAAAAAGAGCGGAAGATCAAGTCGATGGACGTATACCGCGACATCGTCAACACGTCGATTCAAGAGACGATCGTCCGTTCGGTCAACACCGTCATCACCGTGCTCGTGACGGCGCTCGCTTTGTACATCTTCGGAGCCGAATCGATTCGCGGCTTCGCGGTCGCACTTCTCATCGGACTTGTCATGGGGATGTACTCGTCGCTCTTCATCGCGTCATACCTCTGGCTCATGCTCAAAAAATTAACGATCAATAAAAAGAAACAAGCCACACCCGCCCCTGAGGCGTGATGACAAGGTCTTCCGATTCGTTCGGAGGACCTTTTTCATATGTCAAGACGGCAAAACACGTCTCTGTTCTGATATAATCAACAGTTGATTGGAGTGAAGGATATGTATCATGCAAAGAAACGGTGGGTGTATCCGGAGACGGATGCGACCGCGATCGAACAACTACAGACAGAACTAAATATATCGGAACAACTCGCGACGTTGCTCACGCAACGGGGCCATCGAGAGCCTGACGCAGCGAAGGCGTTCCTCCAGATCGAGGACGAACTCGAGTTCCACGACCCGAACTTGTTCGAGCAGATGCCGAAAGTCGTCGAACGCCTGAAGCGAGCGGCTGACGAAGGCGAGATGGTGCTCATCTACGGGGATTACGACGTCGATGGGGTCAGTGCTTCGGCCGTCATGTGGCATGCGTTGACTGAGATCGGGGTCATGGCCGAGTGCTATATCCCGAACCGGTTCACGGAAGGATACGGGCCGAACAAAGAAGCGTTCAGTTGGGCGGCAAGTGAAGGGTTCACGCTCGTCATCACGGTCGACTGCGGGATCTCGGGGATCGAAGAAGCGGCGCTGTTGAAAGAACTGAACGTCGACTTGATCATCACCGACCACCACGAGCCGAAAGCGACGCTACCTGACGCGTTTGCGATCATTCATCCACACATCGATCCGTCGTATCCATACGACAAGCTCGCCGGAGCCGGAGTCGCCCTTAAAGTGGCACACGCCGTGCTCGGGCGGATGCCTGACGAGCTGCTCGACTTGGCTGTCCTCGGGACAATCGCCGATCTCGTCCCGCTCGACGGAGAAAACCGTCTGCTCGCGAAGCTTGGTCTAAAGGCGCTCGATGAATCGAAGCGGCCCGGGATTTTAGCGCTGCGCGAAGTGTGTGCCTTGACGGACAGCACGCTCAACGAAGAGTCGGTCGGGTTCGCGTTCGGTCCCCGCATCAATGCGGCCGGACGACTTGACTCGGCGATGCCAGCCCTCCAGATGCTGCTCGCCGAAAGTGTCGAAGAAGCACTCGTCTTAGCGAATCAACTCGATAAACAAAACAAAGAGCGTCAAGACATCGTCAAGACGATCGCGAAAGAAGCGACCGAACTCGTCGAAGCATCGATGACGGACGACCGTGTCCTCGTCGTCGCGAGCGAACGTTGGAATCCGGGCGTCGTCGGAATCGTCGCCTCACGTCTCGTCGAGGCGTACTATCGACCGGTCATCCTGCTCTGCCACGATCCGAAGACGGGGAAAGCTAAGGGTTCGGGCCGCTCGATCGATGGTTTTGACTTATTTAAAGAGCTTTCTAAAAACGAAGATATTCTCCCGCACTTCGGAGGACACCCGGCAGCGGCCGGGATGACGCTCATGTCAGAGAATGTGGCTGAGCTGAGACGACGCTTGAACGAGCAAGCGGAATCGATTCCGGACGAGACGTTCGTCGCCCGCGTGAACGTCGATTTGAAGCTCGACGTCAGTGACGTATCGCTCGACTTGATCGCAGAAATCGGCAAGCTCGCCCCGTTTGGGATGGGCAACCCGTCACCGCGGGTCGTCGTCGCGGACGCGAAACTGCGCGATATCCGTCAAATCGGGCGCGACAACACGCACCTTAAAGTCCAGCTTGCTGGAGACAAGCGCGAACTCGACGGCATCGGCTTCGGGTTCGGTCACGTCGTCTCGGAAATCTCGAAGATGGCACACATCTCGGTCATGGGGAGTCTCCAAGTGAACGAATGGAACGGGATGCGCAAGCCGCAACTCATGATTCAAGACATCCGTGTCGATGGGTTCCAAGTGTTCGATTATCGAGGCAAGAAAAACTCGATTGATGAATTGAGACAGCTTCCGAGTGACGCGACATCGTACGTGTCGTTCAGAGGCGAGTCGAACGAGTTTTCCCTCCACGATTTCAAAACGCCGGTCAAACGGTTCGTCGTCTTGCTCGATTTACCGGACGACGAGACGGCGCTGTCCGACCTGCTCAACGAAGACGTCGAGCGCGTCTATTGCGCGTTCGGCCAAGCGGGTAATTCGTTTTTCGAGAAATTGCCGAGCCGGGAAGATTTCCGAACGTATTACGTCCATATGGCCACGTGCGAACGGAAACACCTGCGTGAAAACTTGATTCGTTTGTCAATCGAACGAAAATGGACAAAAAATACGATTCAATTTATGCATCAAGTATTCTCTGAACTCGAATTTCTTGTTACAATGGAAGACGGACTGCCTGGAGTGAATCCAGAAGCACCGAAACGTGATTTGACCGAAGCGCCTTGTTACAAACGTCGCGTCGGACGAGAACAACTCGAAGAACGTTTCGTCTATGCGTCGTTGGCAGAGCTGAAAGAGCGATTACAATCATTGCGATCGAACAAGATGCAGGAGGCTTACACATAAAATGGATTTCAAACAGCATATTAAAGAAGTAGCGGATTACCCGAAAGAAGGGATCAGCTTTAAAGACATCACGTCGCTTATGCAAGACGGACCTGCCTATAAGAAAGCGGTCGACGAATTGATCGTCTACGCGCAGGAACGTGGCGCTGAACTCATCGCCGGACCAGAAGCACGCGGATTCGTCGTCGGATGCCCGGCGGCTTACGCCCTCGAACTCGGCTTCGTCCCGGTACGTAAAGAAGGCAAGTTACCGCGCGAGACGGTTCGCGTATCGTACGGTCTTGAATACGGCACGGACATTTTGACGATGCACAAAGATTCAATCAAGCCAGGTCAGCAAGTCGTCATCCTCGACGATTTACTGGCGACGGGTGGCACGATCGAAGCGACGATCAAAATGATCGAACAACTCGGTGGTGTCGTTGCTGGAATCGGGTTCTTAATCGAACTCGACGGCCTCGGTGGACGCGAACGTCTCGAAGGATACGACGTGTTCTCACTCATCCGCTACGAAGACTGAGGAAACGGGAAGCTCATGCTTCCCGTTTTTTGAATAGTTTTTGAGGAAAACAACCTACAACCTTTGACAGGTCGTCAGATTTTTTTGATAATGGTAATAAAAAATAGAACAACTTGAACGCAAACTACTACCATGCTGCGACGAATCCGAGACGTTGGGAGCGGTAAGAAAAAGGGTGTCGAATGTTATGACCAAAAAACAAATCGTAAGTATTGAGGATCTTCTCGACGCGCTCGGGAAGTATATGGATGAGCATGATGTTGCCGAAGTGAAACGCGCTTACGAATACGCAAAACTTCATCATACCGGTCAGTTCAGACGTTCAGGTGAACCCTACATCCTGCACCCGGTACAAGTGGCCGGTATTCTCGTCGACATCGGCTTAGATGCGACGACGATTGTCGGTGCCTTGTTGCACGACGTTGTCGAGGACACGGATGTCACGCTCAAAGAACTGACTGACGAATTTGGGGTTGAAGTCGCCATGCTTGTCGATGGTGTGACGAAGCTCGGGAAGATCAAATATAAGTCGAAGAAAGAAGAACTCGCGGAGAATCACCGTAAGATGATTATCGCGATGGCTGAAGACGTGCGTGTCATCTTGATCAAACTCGCCGACCGCTTGCACAACATGCGGACGTTGCAGCATATGCCAAAAGAGAAGCAAGTCCAAAAAGCCGAGGAGACGCTTGAAATCTTTGCGCCGCTCGCGCACCGAATGGGGATCTCGACGATCAAGTGGGAGCTCGAAGATATTTCGTTACGCTATATCAACCCGCAGCAATACTATAAGATCGTCTCGATGATGAAACAGAAACGGACAGAGCGTGAAGCGCTCGTCACGTCGGTCATCACTGAAGTGAACGCCGTGCTCGATGAAGTGAGTATTGAAGCCGATGTCAACGGTCGACCGAAACATATTTACTCGATTTACAATAAGATCGTGAAACATAATAAAGAGTTCAATGAAATTTACGACTTGATGGCGGTCCGGATCATCGTCGATTCGATCCGTGATTGCTACGCTGTCCTCGGGATCATTCATACGCAGTACAAGCCGATGCCGGGTCGTTTCAAGGACTATATCGCCATGCCGAAACCGAACATGTATCAATCGCTTCACACGACGGTGATCGGACCGAAGGGTGAGCCGCTCGAGGTGCAGATCCGGACGAAGGACATGCACTTCATCGCCGAGTTCGGGATTGCCGCGCACTGGGCTTATAAAGAAGGCAAAAACGTCGCGACGAACGGGTTCGATGAAAAGATCGCCCATCTTCGTGAAATTTTAGAGCTGCAAAAAGATACGACCGACGCCGAAGAGTTCATGGAGTCGCTCAAAGTCGACTTCTTCAGCGACATGTTGTACGTCTTTACGCCGAAAGGTGACGTGTTTGAGTTGCCGAAAGGCTCGGTCCCGATCGACTATGCGTACCGCATCCATACCGAGATCGGTCATCGGATGACCGGTGCGAAAGTGAACGGACGCATGGTGCCGCTCGACCATAAACTCGAGACGGGTGACATCATCGAGATCATCACGTCGAAACATAGTTATGGACCGAGCAAGGACTGGCTCAAACTCGCCGTCTCGAGTCAGGCGAAGAATAAGATCCGCCAATGGTTCAAACGCCAACAACGTGAAGAGAACGTCGAGAAAGGCAAAGAACTCGTCGATGTCGAGATCAAGAAGCTCGGCTTCGAACCGAAAGAAGTCATCGATGACCAGTCGATCAGCATCGTCGTCGAGAAGTTCAACTTCGGGAACGAAGAAGAGATGTACGCCGCCGTCGGCTATCACGGCATCACCGCGGCCCAAGTCGCGCACAAGTTGACGGAGAAGCAACGGAAAGAGCCGAAACTCGAACTGTCTGACGCGATCAACGAACTAAAAGTCAGCCAGTCACCGAAGAAGAAGACGGCCGAGGCCGGCGTCTCGGTCAAAGGGATCGACAATATGCTCATCCGGATGAGCCGGTGCTGTAACCCGGTGCCGGGCGACGAAATCGTCGGATATATCACCCGCGGTCGCGGCGTCTCGATCCACCGGAAAGACTGCTTGAACATCATCAACGAGCAACACCCGGAACGCCTCTTGACCGTCGAGTGGGAAGCGGGCCAGGCGAAAGAGAAGAACTACAACGTCGATATCGAGATCACCGGTTATGACCGGTCGGGACTGTTGAACGACGTGCTCCAAGCCGTCTCAGCGACGAACACGAACATCATCGCCGTCAGCGGGCGTGGGGACCAAAACAAACAAGCCCGCATCTCGATGACGATCTCGATTCCGAACGTGAACCATTTGCAAAAAGTCGTCGACCGGATCAAACAGATCTCGGACGTATACTCGGTCAGCCGAGTCATGATGACGTGACGAAAGGAAGATTTTAAGTGCGTGTATTGTTGCAACGAGTGAAGGAAGCATCTGTCAAAGTCGATGAACAGACGGTCGGACAAATCGACGCCGGCTATCTGCTTCTCGTCGGGGTGACCCATGAGGATACCGAGCAGGAAGTGAACTGGCTCGCCGATAAAGTGGCGGGGCTCCGTGTGTTCGAAGACGCGGACGAGAAGATGAACTTGTCGATTCAAGACGTCGCCGGCAAAGTGTTGTCAGTGTCGCAGTTCACGCTGTACGGCGATACGTCGAAAGGCCGCCGTCCCGCGTTCACGCAGGCGGCGAAACCCGACATCGCCGAACGTCTTTACGAACAGTTCAACGACCGTTTGCGGACGCACGGACTCGTCGTCGAGACCGGAAAGTTCGGGGCGATGATGGACGTCGGGCTCGTCAACGACGGTCCGGTCACGCTCATGCTCGAAAAAAACGCTTGACAGAAGGCGCCAAAATTCGGCATCATGAACCATATAACCTAACACCTATGATAAAGAGAAGTACGGTCACCCCACCAGCAAAGAGAGCGATGCCGAGGCTGAAAGCATCGACTGGATGATGACCCGAACGACACTTTGGAGGTGCTTCCTTGAACGTTTAGTAGGGGAAGCCGTTTCATCGGGCGTTAACCGATTTCGAGTGGCAGAGTATCGATTTTGGCTCTGCAACGAGGGTGGTACCACGGGAAACTTTAACAGGCTCTCGTCCCTTTGCGGACGAGGGCCTTTTTGTATTCTAAGGAGGGAATTTTGATGAAAGCACCACGCGGTACACAAGACCTGCTCCCAGGCACGGTCGAGACGTGGCAGTATGTCGAAGACAAGTTACGCGACATTAGTGCCCGCTACAACTATAAAGAGATTCGCACACCGATTTTTGAAACGACGGACCTGTTCACACGCAGCGTCGGCGAGACGACGGACATCGTCCAAAAAGAGATGTTCACGCTCGTCAAAAAAGGCAAGGACGAGTACACGCTCCGTCCGGAAGGGACGGCCTCGGTCGTTCGCGCTTTCGTCACGAACAAACTGTTCGGCAGTCCCGATCAACCGACAAAGCTGTACTACATGGGACCGATGTTCCGTTACGAGCGTCCGCAAAAAGGCCGTTTCCGCCAATTGCACCAGTACGGTGTCGAGGCGATCGGCAGCAGTGACCCGGCCGTCGACGCCGAAGTGATCAGCCTCGCCTACACGATCTACAAATCGTTCGGCTTACAAAAAATCAAAGTCGTCGTCAACTCGCTCGGTGACGCGGAAAGCCGCAACGCCCACCGCGAAGCGCTCATCCGTCACTTCGAGCCGGTCCAAGACGAACTATGCCAAGACTGTCAGACGCGCCTGCACCAAAACCCGCTCCGCGTCCTCGACTGTAAAGTCGATCGCGATCACCCGGCGATGAAGTCGGCACCGTCGATCCTCGACTTTTTGAACGAAGAGTCGAAAGCGTATTTCGACAAAGTGCTCGAGCACTTGGACGCGCTCGGTGTCGCATACGTTGTCGACCCGACACTCGTCCGTGGCCTCGATTACTACACGCACACGGCGTTTGAGATCATGTCGGAAGCAGAAGGTTTCGGCGCTATCACGACGCTTTGCGGCGGTGGACGCTACAACGGTCTCGTCCAAGATATCGGCGGTCCGGATATGCCAGGTATCGGCTTCGGGATCGGGCTTGAACGGCTCATCCTCGCGCTCGAGAACGAGAACGTGCTCCCTGAGCTTGCGACCGGGCTTGATGTCTTCGTCGTCGCCCAAGGCGGAAAAGACGTCGAGACGACGGCGACGCGCCTGTTGCAACTCCTCCGCATGGAAGGGTTCAAAGCCGACCGCGATTACCTCGGACGTAAGTTCAAAGGACAATTCAAACAAGCCGACCGCTTAAATGCGGCATTCACCGTCATCCTCGGAGACGATGAAGTCGAACGCGGCTCGGCCTCGCTCAAAGTCATGGCAACTGGAGAACAAGTCGACGTGCCGCTCTCGGCCGTCGCAGACAAAATTCGTGAACTATCGGAAGGAGCAGGACAATGATCGGACGCACACATATGAACGGCCGCGTGACAGAGTCACTGATCGGCCAAGAAGTACAATTGAAAGGTTGGGTTCAAAAACGACGCGACCTCGGAGGACTCATCTTCATCGACCTTCGTGACCGCACAGGCATCGTCCAAGTCGTCGTGCGCCCTGAGAACGAAGCGGTGCACAAGCTCGCGGAATCAATCCGTAGCGAGTACGTCTTAGACATCAAAGGGACCGTCCTCGAACGTGAAAACAAAAACCCGAACATGCCGACAGGGAACATCGAAGTCATCGCTTCAGAGATCAACATCTTGAACGCGGCGAAGATGACACCGATCCCGATCGGCGACGAAGCGGAAAACGTCTCAGAAGACCTTCGCCTCAAATACCGTTACCTCGACCTGCGTCGTCCGGCACTCCAAGAGACGTTCCGTCTCCGCTCGAAGGCGTCGAACACGATCCGTAACTTCTTGACAGAAGAAGAGTTCCTCGAAGTCGAGACGCCGATCTTGACGAAGTCGACACCGGAAGGCGCCCGTGACTATCTCGTCCCGAGCCGTGTCCACGGTGGCGAGTTCTACGCGCTCCCACAATCACCGCAGCTGTTCAAACAGTTGCTCATGGTCGCTGGGTTCGACCGTTACTTCCAAATCGCCCGCTGTTTCCGTGACGAAGACCTCCGGGCCGACCGTCAACCGGAATTCACACAAGTCGACATCGAGACGAGCTTCATGGACGTCGAAGACTTGATGGCGATGATGGAAGCGATGATGGGGCAAGTGATGGAAGCGACGCTCGGTCGCACCGACACACCGTCCAAGTTCGAGCGGATGACGCACGAGGAAGCGATGCGTCGCTTCGGTTCGGATAAGCCGGACACACGTTTCGGTCTCGAACTCATCGACGTCGCCGACGCTGTCACAGGCGCAGGCTTCAAAGTGTTCGATATGGCGCTCGAGTCGAACGGACACGTCAAAGCGATCAACGTCAAAGGCGAGGCCGACAAGTTCTCGCGTAAAGACATCGACAAGCTTCAAGAGTTCACGGCCGTCTACGGCGCGAAAGGCCTCGCTTGGCTTAAAGTGACGGCTGAAGGCTTGAATGGACCGATCGCGAAGTTCTTCGACGAGACGTACGCACAGAAGTTGATTGAAGCGACGAACGCGGAAGCGGGCGACCTGCTCTTGTTCGTGGCGGCAAAACCAACTGTCGTCGCCGACAGCCTCGGCGCTCTTCGCGTCAAGCTCGGTCATGAGCTCGGTCTCATCGACGAGTCGAAGTTCAACTTCCTTTGGGTGACGGACTTCCCGCTCGTCACGTTCGAAGAAGAAGACGGCCGCTTCTACGCCAACCACCACCCGTTCACGATGCCAAACCGTGACGACCTCCATCTTCTCGAGACGGACCCAGCAAGCGTGCGCGCGCTCGCCTATGACCTCGTCTTGAACGGTTATGAGCTCGGTGGCGGATCGCAGCGGATTTATGAACGTGACATTCAAGAGCGCATGTTCAAACTGCTCGGCTTCACAGAAGAAGAAGCGGTCGACCAGTTCGGCTTCTTGCTCGAAGCGTTCGAATACGGCACACCGCCGCACGCGGGTATCGCGCTCGGTCTCGACCGCCTCGTCATGATCCTCGCGGGTCGTTCGAACCTCCGTGACACGATCGCCTTCCCGAAAACGGCGTCGGCGAGCTGTCTATTGACGCAAGCACCAAGCCCGGTCGCGGACGCGCAACTCGAAGAGTTGTCAATCCGGACAGCGGTGAAAGAGAAGAAACAAGGATAAACGAAAGGAGGTTCGCCGCGGCGAACCTCCTTTTTAGTCATTCTGCTGTTCCATCTTTTTTGCGGTCCGTTGAAGCGCGAACCCGAAAGCGAACAGCGATGCGATCACGGCCGTCATCGTATAGACGGAGTCCGTGAAAGCGAGATAGATACCGAACAAACCGAGGCCGAAGCTGAGGAGGAACCAAAGCATCAACTTCGGGTGCTCCTGGAGCGCTTGTTTCATGCGCTCGGCACGTTCAGCTGGCAACCGGTCCCGTCGGTCACGAGCAGGTTCGAGTTGAACACTTGGCCGTTGCTCTTCAAGACGAGCGACCGTTTGTCGTCGCGAAAGTCGATGATCATGTCCTCATCGAGAAACACTTTCGTCCAGTTCTTGATGAGGATTGGCCCGACGTTCGAGTCGATCTCGACGTCTTCCGGTGTCGTCTCGGTCACGTAACGGATCTCGAAGATGCCGCTATTGCCGCAACCGCAGCCTTCCGTCTCATAAAACAAATGCATCTGTCCGTCACGGTCGCCTTTTAAGGCGTTAATGCGCTCGTTCGCGCGGTCTGTAATCTGTACGTTCATTGTTATCACTCCTTACGTCCATTATACATCGTCTGAAAAAAGATTGAAAAAGACGTGCTTCCCATTTTCCACTTCCTGCAAAAAAGCGTAAACTATTTGTTTAGAAGGGGGAAAGGAAATGATCTCACGTTTTTTTAGTTATTACCGTCCACATAAGAAGTTATTCATCCTTGATTTCACGTTCGCCCTCCTCGTCGGCCTGCTCGAGCTCGGGTTCCCGCTCGCAGTGAAATGGTTCATCGACGTTCTGTTACCAGGCGGGGAATGGAACTGGATCATTATCATCAGTATCGGTTTGCTTATTCTGTACATACTCGCCATGATGATGCAGTACGTCGTCAACTATTGGGGACATAAGCTCGGGATCAATATCGAGACTGATATGCGCGAAGAACTGTTCACGCACATCCATAAGCAATCGTTCCGCTTCTTCGACAACCATAAGACCGGTCACTTGATGAGCCGGGTCACGAACGACTTGTTCGACATCGGCGAAGTGGCACACCACGGCCCGGAAGACTTCTTCATCGCCATCATGACGTTGCTCGGCGCGTTCGGGATCATGTTCTCGATCAATCCGCAACTTGCGCTCGTGACGGTCATCGCCGTTCCGTTCCTCGTCATCATGATCACGTACGCCAATAAAAACATGAACAAGGCGTGGCAAAAGATGTACGGCAACATCAGTGAAGTGAACGCCCGCGTCGAAGACAGCGTCTCTGGCGCGCGTGTCGTCCAGTCGTTCACGAACGAGACGTTCGAGATCAACCGGTTCCAACAAGACAACAACTTCTATCGCGGTTCGAAGATCGAAGCGTATCGGGTCATGAGTAAGTCGCTCGCCGGGATCTATATCACGACACGGCTCATGACGTTGCTCGTCCTCGTCTACGGGGCGTACTTGACGTATGAAAACGAATTGACATACGGTGAGCTCGTCGGTTTCATCTTGTATATGAACTTGCTCATCAAACCGGTCGAGAAGATCACGGCGCTCCTCGAGATGTATCCGAAAGGGATGGCCGGCTTCAAACGGTTCACAGAACTGATCGATGAGGCACCGGACATCGAGAACCGTCCGGATGCGGTCGAGGTCAGTTCACTGAAAGGGAACATCGCTTTCCACGATGTCTCGTTCGGCTACTCGGACTACCGAGAAGTGTTGACGCATATCGACCTCGACATCACGACCGGGTCGACGGTCGCCCTCGTCGGGACGAGCGGTGCCGGCAAGACGACGATCTGCTCGCTCATCCCACGCTTTTATGACGTGACGGCTGGGGCCATCACGATCGACGGGATCGACATCCGTGACATGACGAAAGAGAGTCTGCGTCGCCAGATCGGGATCGTGCAGCAGGACGTGTTCTTGTTCGCCGGGACACTTCGCGAGAACATCGCCTACGGCAAGCTCGAGGCGAGCGACGCGGAAGTCATGCACGCGGTCGAGAAGGCACATTTGAATTCGCTCGTCGACGAACTCGAGCACGGGCTCGACACGCAGATCGGAGAGCGGGGACTGAAACTGTCGGGCGGACAGAAACAACGGATCGCCATCGCCCGCATGTTCTTGAAAAACCCGCCGGTCTTGATCTTAGATGAAGCGACGTCCGCCCTCGACACCGAGACGGAAGCGATCATCCAAGAGTCGCTTACGGAACTCGCGGCCGACCGGACGACGCTCATCATCGCGCACCGTCTTGCGACCGTGAAGAATGCCGACCGCATCCTCGTCGTCACCGCCGACGGCATCGTCGAGGACGGCACGCACGACGAGTTGAGTGCCAAAGGCGGCGTCTTCGCCGGGCTGCTCAGACGGCAGCAGCTCTAACTAGTCGGGCAGCCACCAGTGATTCAAGTCTTGGTGGCTGTTTTGCGTAAAATGGGTATAAACAAGCATCAGTGTATGTGTGAGGAGGAAATGAATTGATGAAAGCAGTTCAAGTTATCGGATACGGTGACGTCGATCAATTACAGGTCGTCGACGTTCCGGTCCCGACACCGAAAGACGATGAGGTGCTCGTTCGCGTACAGGCGTGCGGCATCAACAATACGGAGATATGGATGCGAGAAGGGGCGTACGGGACGGATCAGGAGTCGGGCTGGCGTCCGGAGGGAGTCCAGTTTCCCCGGATTCCAGGATCAGATATTACCGGAGAAATTGTCGGGGTCGGGAATCAAGTGGATGAAGGGATGATCGGCCGGCGTGTCGTCTTGTTCCCGTTCACGTCGAGTGGGGCGGACGGTGCGGAGCATATCGCTCCCGACATGTCGTTCATCGGCTCGGAATATGACGGTGGTTATGCGGAATATGTCGTCTGGCCGGCCGAGCTTTGTTATGACATGCCGCTCGACAGTTTCGTCGACAGCGCCGTCTTCTCGGTGAGCGGGTTGACGGCGTGGCACATGAACGAGCAAATTCAAATCCGTCCTGGTGAGACGGTCGTCGTCACCGGTGCGAGCGGCGGTGTCGGCTCGTTGAACGTGCAGATTGCAGCGCACGTGTTCGGAGCGAACGTCATCGCCATCATAGGCGATTTGAAAGACGCACCGAAACTGAAAGCGCTCGGGGCGAGCCACGTCGTTTCCTATCGGTCGAAGACGCTCGCGGACGAGATTTTAGCAGCGAACGGTGGACCGGTCGATGCCGTGCTCGACGTCGTCGGGGATGCGTTGTTCGCAACGTCGCTCGATGTATTGAAGAACGGCGGTAAGTTTTGCATATCCGGATCGGCCGGGGGACAACGGACCGATCTCGATTTCCGTACGCTCTACTTGAAGCACATTACGATGTATGGATCGGTGCTCGGGACACGAGCGGAATTCAAAGCGATGCTCCAAGCGATTTCGAGCGGTCAAATCAAGCCTGTCGTCGACCGCACATTCCCGTTAGAAGAGGCCCGGGCGGCGCAAACGTATTTCAAACAGCAAGGCAAGGTCGGTAAGATCGTCCTCGTCCCGTAACAGCAAAGAGAGGAAATCGGACCCCTTGAGTCCGATTTCCTCTCTTAAATTCAGGCGATATCAGCTTTCGCCCGGTCGATGACCGAGACGAGCCGGCGAAACTGTTCGAGCCAAAACTGGAAGAACGGACCGATCAAGAAAATCGACAGCACCGTCCCGAAAAAGACAGGACCGCCGAGCACCCAGCCGATCAAGCAAGCGGAAAGCTCCATCCACGTCCGCATCATGCGGACCGACGTATTGAAACGGTCGGCCAAGGCGAGCGTCAGTCCGTCACGCGGGCCGGCGCCGTAACCGATGGCGACATAAAGACCGGCGCCCATGCCGATGACGAAGATGCCGAGGACGAGCCAGGCGATATTGAGTGCGGTGCCGTCGAGCGTCGGCAGCAAGTGGTGGTCGAGGATCAAGTTCATGAACACGCCGACGAAGACGGCGTTGACGAGCGTCCCGAACTGGGGTCGGATGCGGTCCAATATGTACTTGCATAAGACGAGCCACAGGCCGACGAGGAGGATGATCGTCCCGACCGAGAGCGGCGTGTGCCGGGCGAGCCCGAGATGGAGCACGTCCCACGTCGAGACGCCGAGGTCGGCCGTGATCATCATCGACGATCCGAGAGCGAGCAGGAACAAACCACCCATGAACAACGCCCACTTCAAACTGATTCGTAAAGACTGTATCCATACCGCCTGCATGTTAGTCGCCTCGATTCCCTAAAATGTTCCATCATCATATCATAATTGGTTTCAAGGCAAGAAAAAAACGCCTCAGCTTGGCTGAGACGTCATTGATTATTTTTTAGGTGTTTCTGCTTTTTTTGCTTTGTTCTTTTTATAATAATTGTAGACGAACGGAGCGACCGCCGTCGCGACTTTGATGAGTGTACCGAATTTTCCTTTTCTAGCCATATTGTTGCACCCCTTTCTCTTCTCTAAAGAGTTATATTCCACACGTTGCGGAAATGAAAACATATTTCGAACAGGTTCGACACGATTGATGGCAGATGCATCACGCATAATAGAGCCAGGAGGCGAAGAATATGAAGACGATTATTTGGTATCAGAACGATTTACGAATCGATGACCATCGGCCGCTCGAAGAGGCGCAAAAACATGATGAAGCGATCGAGGGGCATTACTTTATAAGGGAGGACGAGCTGAACGAAAATCAGTTCGGCGTCATCCCGCTCGGGGCCAGACGGCTTCAATTTTTAAAAGAGTCGCTAGAAGACTTGGCCGGATCGCTCGACGCGCTTGGGATCCCGCTCCATATCCATGTCGGTCATCCGCTCGACATCCTCGACCCGACAGACCGGCTGTTGTTTCAACGGTCGATCGGATTGAACGAACGCTTGCTTGAAAAAGACGTCATCGCACGTTGGCAAGGGGAGTGGCAATCGTTCGACGGATTCACACTGTATCCACGCACCGAAATCCCGTTTAAAAAGATGCCGTTTTTGTTCACCGAGTTCCGAAAAGCGGTCGAGGACGATGCCCGTCCTGAACAGCTGATCGAGCGGACGAGTACAGGTCAGTCGCGTCCGCTCCCGTTTCCTGTCCCGTTCGAGCGTCCGACGCTTGACACCCGGTCCGCATTCCCGTTTCAAGGCGGCGAGACGTCGGGGCGGAAACGTCTGAGCGACTATTTGGCAGGTCCCGTCCGTACGTATAAAGAGACGCGGAACGGCTTTGGGGTCGACGACTCATCCAAGTTGTCGGCTTTTCTTGCCAACGGGTCGCTCTCGCCGCGGCGTGTGCTCCATGAACTAGAGCTTCATGAACGACAGCACGGGGCGAACGAGTCGACATATTGGCTCTATTTTGAACTGTTGTGGCGCGAGTTTTTCCAATGGATCGCGCTCGAGCAAGGGAAGCGGTTGTTCCGTCGCCAAGGGATACGTTCGAAGGACAAGGCGTGGAAAGTGGACGAGGACGTGATTCATCGGTGGCAGAAAGGCGAGACGGGCGTCGCGTTCGTCGACGCGTTCATGCGCGAATTGAACACGACGGGATGGATGTCGAACCGGGGCCGGCAAATCGTCGCGAGCTACTTCGCCAAAGAGCTCGGACAAGATTGGCGCTATGGTGCGGCCTACTTCGAAGCGATGCTCATCGACTATGACGTCGCCAGCAATTATGGCAATTGGGCGTATCAGGCCGGTGTCGGCAACGATTCACGCGACCGGCGTTTCAACGTCTCACGCCAACAAGATACGTATGACCCGACGCGTGCGTTTCGTGACACGTGGATGTGACGAAACCGTCACTAGAAATCGTGGTTTCTGATTGACTTCTTTTTACAGGTAGTGCTATAGTAAGGACAACAGATGGGATACCTGAGGTGTACGAGAGCCGCCTTCGTTATTTTGAGCCAACACTTTGAATACGGGAGATCGAACTGCCAGCCGGATCAACTGCCTCATCACGTGCAGGAGGACTTGTGAAGGGGACGCTAGATCACCCACCTGCTTAAGCAGGTTCAAAAGCAGGGCATCGTCACGGCACTCCGGGCCCCATCGATTTTATTGTAAAAACGTCGCTAGACGTCTTTTTTTTGATTATAATTCCGAGTAAAATAGTGTGAAAAAATAGTATTAATTTGGAGGAAGCTTATGTTACACCAGTTTTCACGTAATGAGTTGGCTATCGGTCAAGAAGGTATTGAAACGTTGAAAGGGAAGACGGTCGCCATTCTTGGCGTCGGCGGTGTCGGCTCGTTCGCGGCCGAAGCGCTTGCCCGGAGCGGGGTCGGTCGGATCGTGCTCGTCGACAAGGACGATATTGACATCACGAACGTCAATCGTCAAATCCACGCGCTCTTGTCGACAGTCGGACAACCGAAAGTCGAGGCGATGGGGGCGCGTCTGCTCGACATCAATCCGGACGTCGAACTCGTCCAGTTGAAGATGTTTTATACCGAAGAGACGTTCGAAGAGTTCTTCGCTCAAAACGTCGATTTCGTCATCGACGCGTCAGATACGATCATCTATAAGATCCATTTGATCGTCGAGTGTAAACGTCGCGGTATCCCGGTCATCTCGAGCATGGGGATGGCCAACAAGATGGACCCGACCCGGATTCAAGTCATCGACATTAAAGACACGTCATACGATCCGATCGCGAAGATGGTGCGGACGCGTTTGCGTAAACATAACATCTATAAAGGCGTGCCGGTCGTGTTCTCGGACGAGTCACCGATCGTGACGCGCGAGGACGTGAACGAGGTCGTCGGTAAGAAAGACGCCCCGATCCGTAAAGCGAAGATGCCACCGAGCTCGAACGCGTTCGTGCCGTCGGTCGCAGGACTCGTCGCCGCCGGGTACGTCGTCAATCAAATGCTCGAGACGGCTGGTGTCGAGATCAATCGCATCCAGAACTGAGAAAACGACGCCGACTCTGGAAGAGTCAGCGTCGTTTTTCCCAATAGTCGAGCCGTTTTTGGAGTTGTTGCTCGAAGCCACGGCTCGTCGGTGTATAATATTTAGGACGTTTCCGGGCCAAGTTTTCCGGCCAGTAGTTTTGCGGGACGTACCCGTCTTTCTCGTCATGTGGATATTTGTAGCCGGCGCCATTACCGAGCTCGCGTGCCCCAGGGCTATGCGCGTCACGGAGATGGACCGGGACGGGACCACCTTCGACCGTCCGGACGTGATGGATCGCCTTGTCGATCGCGGTGATGACGGCGTTCGACTTCGGTGCCGTCGCCAGATAGAGGACGGCCTCGGCCATCGGGATGCGTGCCTCCGGGAACCCGATATGTTCGCTCGCCCGTGCGGCCGCGTCGACGATGACGAGCGCGTTCGGGTCACTGAGACCGATATCTTCGGCCGCGTGAACGTACAGCCGGCGCATGATAAAGCGCGGCGATTCGCCCGCCTCGATCATGACGGCGAGCCAGTACAGGGCGGCGTCCGGGTCCGAGCCGCGGATCGACTTGATGAACGCCGAGATGACGTCATAGTGTCGGTCGCCCGTCTTATCGTATTTGATGGCTTTTTGTTGGATCGACTCTTCGGCGACGTCGAGCGTGATTTGGATCTTGCCGTCGACTTCCGGCGTCGTCAAGACGGCCAGTTCGAGCGCGTTCAACAAGACACGGTAGTCACCGTCCGCCATTTTGATATAATGGTCAACGGCCGCGTCTTCGATTTCAACCGGGTAGTTGCCGAGCCCTTTCTTGTCGGCGAGCGCACGCTCAAGCACGACCCGGAGCTCGTCTTGTCCAGGCGGCTCGAGCCGAAACACGGTCGCGCGCGACAATAGCGCCGCATTGACCTCGAAACTTGGATTTTCGGTCGTCGCCCCGATCAAGACGAGCTTGCCGGCCTCTAGCGCCGGGAGCAACGCATCTTGTTGCAGTTTATTGAAACGATGGATCTCGTCTAAAAATAAAATCGTCCGCTCTTGCTCGAAATCAAAACGAGATTCGGCTGCACGGATGACGCTCCGCAGCTCATCTAGTTTTGCCGTGACGGCGTTCAATTGAACAAACGTCGCTTTCGTATAGTTTGAAATGACGCGAGCGAGCGTCGTCTTGCCAGTGCCGGGCGGACCATAAAGAATAATGGTGCCGAGCCGGTCGGCCTCGATGGCGCGGCGCAACAGCTTGCCTTCACCGATGATGTGGCGTTGACCGATGACTTCGTCTAATGTCTCCGGGCGCATCCGGTTGGCGAGCGGCCCGCTATTCGATTGTTGAAATAAATCACTCATACGGACACGTTCCTTTCGACAAACGTTTGTTCGAACAGTATAACAGAAGGAGAAACCAATATGAAAATATCTACTAAAGGCCGTTATGGTTTAACGATCATGATCGCGCTTGCCCGTGAGACGGACAGCAAACCGCTCAGTTTGAAGAAAATCGCGGCGCGCCATGAACTGCCAGAACATTACTTGGAACAATTGATCGGCCCGCTCCGTAACGGCGGTCTCGTCAAAAGTGTCCGCGGTGCCTACGGCGGTTATCAGCTCGTCAAAGCACCGCGCGACATCACGGCCGGTGAGATCATTCGATTGCTCGAAGGCCCGCTGACGATCGTCGAAGACTCGGAGACGGACGACGCCGTGAAGCGAAAACTTTGGGACAAGATCAAAGCGGCGATCGAGACGGTGTTAGAAGAAACGACACTCGCCGATCTCGCGGAAGAAGATTCAGAAGGCTACATGTTCTATATTTAATGATGAGGTGAACGGATATGAACTATTTTGACCACGCGGCCACGACGCCGATGCGTCCTGAGGTGCTCGAGACGATGACTCCCTATTTTTTAGAGCAGTACGGCAATCCGTCGAGCATACATGGTGTCGGCCGGAAAGCTCGGGCGGCACTCGACGCGTCACGCCGGACGCTCGCGACATGGATCGGTGCGACGCCAAACGAGATCGTCTTCACGTCGGGCGGGACCGAGTCAGACAATTACGCCTTGTTCGGCGCGGCTTATGCGAACCAACACAAAGGGAAGCATGTGATCACGACGAAAGTCGAGCACCACGCCGTCTTGCATGCGATGGAGCAACTCGAGCGTGAAGGGTTCGACGTGACGTACTTAGACGTCGACGAGTCCGGTGCCGTATCGGTCGCTGCGCTCAAAGACGCGCTCCGTGACGATACGATCCTCGTCTCGGTCATGTACGGCAATAACGAGGTCGGGACAATCCAACCGATTGCTGACATCGGGGGCTTGCTAGCCGACCGGGATACGTTGTTCCATACGGACGCGGTCCAGGCGCTCGGCACAGAAACGATCGACGTGCACGCGCTCGGCGTCGACTTGTTGTCGGCGTCGGCACATAAAGTGAACGGTCCGAAAGGTATCGGTTTTCTTTTTATAAAAACAGGTGTAAAATTAGCGACGCGTTCTTTTGGAGGACAACAAGAACGGAAACGTCGAGCCGGCACGGAAAACGTTCCGGGTGCCGTCGGATTTAGCCGAGCGGCCGAACTGGTCATGGCCGAACGGAACGAGCGGGTGACAGCTTACCGAGAGATGGCTGACACGTTGCTACACACGCTTGATGAACTTGGCGTCGAGTACGAAGTGAACGGGGCGAACCGCTTGCCGCACATCGTCAACTTGTACCTGCCGGGCATCGAGCTTGAGCCGTTCCTGATCATGATGGATATGCGTGGTTATGCCATTTCGAGCGGCAGTGCCTGCACGGCTGGAACGATTGAGCCGTCGCACGTGCTGACGGCCATGTACGGTCAATCTGACCGGACGAAACAATCGGTCCGCATCAGTTTTGGACTGGGCAACACGGTCGATGACGTGACACGGCTCGCCGAACGACTACATGAGGTCGTCTCGACATTTATGAACGGAGTGAGATAGATGAACTTACGAACAAAAGCCCCTGGAGACACGACGGTCGTCGTCGGGATGTCAGGCGGCGTCGATTCTTCGGTGACGGCCCATCTGTTAAAAGAGCAAGGGTATAACGTCATCGGGATCTTTATGAAAAACTGGGATGATACGGATGAGTCTGGATTCTGCACGGCGACAGAAGACTATGAGGACGTCATCGCGGTCGCCAACCAAATCGGGATCCCGTACTACGCGGTCAACTTCGAGAAAGAATATTGGGACCGCGTCTTTGAATATTTCTTAGCCGAGTATCGCCTCGGGCGGACGCCAAACCCGGACGTCATGTGTAACAAAGAGATCAAGTTTAAGGCGTTCCTTGATCATGCGCTCCGACTCGGGGCCGACTTCGTCGCGACAGGGCATTACGCCCGCGTCGAGTTCGTCGACGGCGAGCACCGCCTGTTGCGTGGGAAAGATGACAACAAGGATCAAACGTACTTCTTGAACCAATTGTCGCAAGACCAACTCGCGCGGACGATGTTCCCGATCGGGCACATGGACAAAAAAGACGTCCGTGTCATCGCCGAGACTGCTGGACTCGCGACGGCGAAGAAGAAAGATTCGACCGGCATCTGCTTCATCGGTGAACGGAACTTCAAAGAGTTCCTCGGTCAATATTTGCCGTCACAACCAGGTGAGATGCAGACGCTCGACGGGGTTGTGAAAGGACGCCACGACGGGCTCATGTATTACACGCTCGGTCAGCGGCATGGTCTCGGCATCGGTGGAGACGGAGAGCCGTGGTTCGTCGTCGGGAAAGACGTCGAGAAGAACATCCTCTACGTCGGCCAAGGCTTCCATCACGACGCGCTCTATTCAGACGAGCTCTTCGCGTCACAATTATCGTGGACCGGCTCGGCTCCTGAGGCGGAATTCCGGGCGACGGCGAAGTTCCGCTATCGTCAACAAGACGTGCCGGTAACGATCGCGCCGCTCGAAGGTGGCGAAGTACTCGTCAAATTTGATGAGCCACAACGTGCCATCACGCCAGGACAAGCCGTCGTCTTTTATGACGGCGATATCTGTCTAGGCGGGGCGACGATCGACAAAGCGTATATTAACGGGAAACAACTCGACTATATCGGATGAGGTGATGACAGTGAACGCAAACGAACAAGGCATCCAAGCGATGCAGCAAGGTGAATTTGAACAAGCGGCCAAACATTTCAACGACGCCATCGAGGCGAACCCGACGGACCCGACCGGTTACGTCAACATGGGCACACTGCTTCAAGCGATCGGTGACCATGAACGGGCGGTCGTCTTTTACGACAAGGCGCTCGAACTCGACAGTGCGTTCGGTGCGGCCCATTACGCGAAAGGCGCGCTCGCCTATGAGCTCGAACAAGTCGACTTGGCCGAAGCGTCGCTTCGACAAGCGCTCCTTTCCGGCATGAATGATGCAGACTTGCACTTTATGCTCGGCTTGACGTACAAGGCGATGGGCGACTTCGTCCGCGCGTTGCCGCGACTTCGTGAAGCGAAAGCGCAAGCGCCGGAAGACGTCGAGATCACGTTCCAATACGGTCTCGCGCTCGCGCAAAACGAGCAGCTCGACATGGCGGTCGAAGCACTCGAAGACACGCTCGACTTGGATGCGTCGCATACCGACGCCCGCTACAACTTGGCGATCGCCTATGCGTTCCTCGGAGAGCAGGACAAGACGTACGCCGAACTTGAACGCGTACTCGAACTGCAACCGGACCATGAGCTCGCGCGTGACGCGAAAGCGAAGATGGATGCGTTGCTCGGGAATTGAATCGACACTAAACAAAAGTGCCTTCGCGACATGCGAAGGCACTTTTTTGACGTACGAATTGTCTAGATGGCCAATCGTCCGATGAACCAGATGAAAAGATTCCCAGCCGCGAGCAGGAGTGTGCAGGCGAGAGCGATATAGCTCCACATGACCGGGCCACCCGATTTAGACTTACGCACACCGTCGATCAAGATCACGAATATCGCCACGAATGATAACAAGGTAAGTGTGAAAAAAGAGGTCGGTCGATCGAGCGTGGGAAACGCATCAATCACAAAGTAAAGCAAATACGTCAACAAGCCGAGGCAAGCCGCAGTAAGAAGCGAGACAGCTTTCATAAGTCACGTCCTTTTCCAGTTTCTCTCATCTTATCACGTGGTTTACTTCAACTTAATTTGAATCATAGCTGTTTCGTCGTGATCTTCACCGGTTCGCCGGCAAACTCGCCGTACGCCTCGTCCATATTTTTCGTATACAATTCGATGACGTTCTTGCTCGGGTCTTTAAAGTAGGCCGAGCGCTCTTTGCCGTTGACCGTCTCGTCCTCGTCCCACGTCCGCAGCTTCGTCGGGATCGCTGACGCCTCGAGCACCTCGAGCGCTTGATCGAACGAGTTCATCGGCACGAAAAAGGCGCAATGGACGTGGGTGCCGCCTTCGTCATACAGTGTGTCCCATTCGGTCACTTGCTGCTGGCGATTTTCTTCCTCGTCTGTCGTAAAGTCACGCTTCAGCCATAGACCGAGCCGCGTATTGCCGCCGACGTACAGCCATGTCGCCCATGGTTCGTTCGCCCCTTCTTGCGACGCACTCGGTTCGGCGTCATCGCCGACCCATTGCTCGACGACCGGCAGACCGAGCTTTCCGTGCCAAAAATCGATTGCCTCCGTCATGTCGGTCACTTCTAAGACGAGTTCACATAGTCCACTGATTGGTAGCCGTTTCGTCATCATTGTTTCCTCCTTCATGGTTTCACTTCGACAGTTCCCGCTTTGATTCACCGAAAAACGTGCATAGCTTGTTTCAGGTTCGGGGAAAAGAAGGGGAACGCTAGAAAGGGGAGACATCATGCGCATACTTAGTTTATTTAGTGTCGTCGTATTTTTCATTGTCGAATGGTTCATGCTCGGACGTTTATTTACAGCGGTCGATGAACGGCTTGCCAGCGGGGAGTGGACGAACAACGCGCTGTACCGGGTCGTCGTCGAGTCAGAGCGGGCGACGTCGACGCTTTTGTTATTGTTTGTGACGTTCCTCGTCGTCGGGATCCTCATGCATTGGCTGTTGTCATCAAACCGGTCGTGGACCAAGACGCTCGGGACGGTCGGGGTGGCGTGGGTCGTCCCAGCACTGCTCGCGCTCACCGCCTGGTTCATCCCGAACCCGTACGTTCAACTCGTCATCATCGTCTTGCAACTCTCGTTCATCCCGCTCATCCCGTTCGTCGGACAGACGGTACGGCTCGGTCACGTCGTTCTCAACTGGGGTGTCCACGTAGCGGCCGCCGGGCTCGTCTTCTTCATTCAACGACCGTCACTCGAGCAGCTGTTCCGCATCGAGCGGACCGAGCTATTTGACCGGCTCGAAGGATACGTCAACTCAGGTGAACTCGAACGATTCGAGCGGTTGCTGGAGACCGTCGACTTGGAACAACTCGAACGCATCTTAAATCGGGTCGATATCGACCAATTGATTCGGCTGCTCGAGCGGCTCAATCTCGATCAACTCGAGCAAATCTTGAATCTATTCAGTTAGTCGATTTGTTCTACCGTTCGAACTCGGGCTATAATGGGGAATGGAAAACTAGCTGGAGGTGGCTCGAATGATAGCAGCACCTTACGAGTTGACAGGAAAAGTCATCCGCGTCCTGTTTCAATCGGAAGAAGAAGCGCATACCATTGCGCTCGTACGTATAAAAGAGAAAAATTTTGAGACAGACGAGACCGAAATGGTCATCGCCGGCGTCGGTGTCGGCATTGAGAAAGGCGAGACGTACAAAGCGCACGGCCGTCTCGTCGACCATCCACGGTTTGGCAAACAGATGAAAGCGGATTGGATCCGCCGCGTCGTCCCGATGACGAAGCGAGCTGCTGTCCGTTTTTTGACGAACGGATCGTTTCCGGGGATCGGCCAAAAGACGGCACAAAAAATCGCGGACACGCTCGGTGACGATTGTATCGACCAGATCGTCAAGCATCCCGATGTCTTATCGAAAGTCGAAGGGTTGAAAGAAAAACAAGCCCGCGTCATCACCGAGCGGTTGAACGTCTTATATGGGGTCGACCAGCTGTTGCTGTTTTTAGCCCCGTTCGACGTGACACCGCGACTCGCCTCGAAGATTCATAAAGAGTATGAAGGTCGGGCCATGGAGACGATTGAAAAGAATCCATACGCGCTCATGTATGACGTGCAAGGCATCGGCTTCAAGACGGCCGACGCCATCGCCGCCCACTTCGGGATTCAAGGCATCCATCCGGAGCGGATCGCGGCGGCGGTATTGTATGTGCTCGAACTCGAGCAAGGGAACGGACACTTGTTCGTCACGGCCGATCAACTCGCGAACGAGATGCCGCGCATCATCGGCGGCGACCCGGGCGAGGCGCTCAACGGCGCGCTCGAGACGCTCGTCAAGGACGAACGGATCATCGTCGAGGACGGCGTCGTCTATCATCCGCGCATCTACCGGGCTGAACGCAAAGCAGCCGAAGAACTGGCCCGGATCATGTCGACATCGACGACGGAAGACGTCGATATGACGACGATCTTTGATGCGGTCGGCCGGGTCGAGGAGATGTTCTCGATCGAGTACGCCAAACAACAGCGCGAAGCGATCGAGCTCGCCTTGAAGTCCCCGCTCATGGTGCTCACCGGCGGACCGGGAACAGGGAAGACGACCGTCGTCCGCGGCATCATCCACGCGCTCAGCGACGTGTTCGATTGGAAACTCGAGCCGGTACCGAACCAACCGTTCCCGTTCGTTCTCGCCGCACCGACCGGACGCGCTGCCAAGCGGCTCAGTGAATCGACCGGGCTGCCGGCCTCGACGATTCATCGGTTGCTCAAGTTTGACGGTAGCTCGTTCCAAGTCGATGACACGAACCCGCTCGTCGGCAAAGTGTTGATCGTCGACGAGGCGTCGATGATCGATATCTTCTTGTTCCGCAGCCTATTGCGGGCCGTGCCGAACGGGATGAAAATCTTGTTCGTCGGTGACCGTGATCAACTCCCGTCGGTCGGACCGGGCCAAGTGCTCGCCGACTTGATGGCGACCGGCGGCATCCCTGTCGTCCGGCTCGACGTCGTCCATCGCCAGGCGTCCGAATCGAGCATCCTGCGCCTGGCGCACGCGCTCAACGCGAAACAAATGCCGGACGACTTGCTCGCGGCGTTGCCGGACCGCCGCTTCTATACAGCGAACCAAGAGACGGCGCTGCAGGCGATCTGTCAGATGGCCGGCGCCGCACTGCGAAAAGGCTATTCGCCGTTCGATATCCAAGTGCTCGCCCCGACGTATCGGGGGGTGTGCGGCATCGATGGGTTGAACGAGGCGCTCCAAAACGTGTTCAATCCGAAGTCGGCGGCAAGGGAAGTAAAACACGGCAATCGGACGTACCGGAGCGGCGACAAAGTGCTCCAACTCGTCAACAACGCCGAAGAGAACGTCTATAACGGTGACATCGGCGAGATCACGAACATCTTCTTCGCCAAAGAGAACGTCGACAAAGTCGATAAGATTTACATCCGCTTCGACCAGACTGAGGTCGAATACAACCGCAGCGAATGGGACCAGTTCACCCACGCCTATGCGATCACGATCCATAAGTCGCAAGGCTCCGAGTTTCCGATCGTACTCATGCCCGTCTTCTTCAACGGCGGGTTCCGCTCGTCGCGCAACTTGATCTATACGGCCGTCACGCGGGCGAAGAAGAGTTTGCTCTTGTTCGGCGACGTCCGGGCGCTCGAGGCGGCGACGCGGGAAGAAGAGCCGGTGCGGCGGACAAAACTCGTCGAACGGCTTGGCGGCAAGTCTTGACGTCTGGTTTCTGACATGTGATAATGACCAATAGAAAACTGAAACGATTAAAGACGATGAAGGAAATGAGTACGTCGTAACCGCCTCACCAGAGACATCTTCCTAGGCTGTGAGAAGATGGGGGTCGGTCGACCGAAGCTAGTCTGGAGTCCCCACTCACCCTGGGCGTCTCATCCGCGTTATCGGATGTTTCGAGGCACGGTAAATCCGTGCGAACGAGGGTGGTACCACGAAGCGATGCTTTCGTCCCTTTCCACAGGGATGGGCATCGCTTTTTTTTCGTTTCGTTCAGAATAAGGAGGAATTGTTGATGAAACCGCTCAAACCATTAACTGGCGCCGAGATTCGCCAAATGTATTTAGATTTCTTTAAGTCAAAAGGACACGCGGTCGAGCCGAGTGCCTCACTCGTACCGGTCGAGGACCCGACACTTCTTTGGATCAACTCAGGCGTCGCGACGCTTAAAAAATATTTTGACGGCCGCGTCATTCCGGCAAACCCGCGTATCGTCAACGCCCAGAAGTCGATTCGGACGAACGATATCGAGAACGTCGGGAAGACGGCGCGTCACCATACGTTCTTCGAGATGCTCGGGAACTTCTCGGTCGGTGAATATTTCCGCGAAGACGCCATCAAATGGGGTTGGGAACTACTCACGAGCGACGACTGGTACGGGCTTGACCCGGACTTTTTGTCGGTAACGATTCACCCGGACGACGAGGAAGCGAAACAAATTTGGCTCGAGTTAGGTGTTCCTGCTGACCGGATCATCCCGCTCAAAGAAAACTTCTGGGAGATCGGCGAAGGCCCGTCTGGCCCGAATACGGAGATCTTCTTCGATCGCGGCCCGGCGTTCGGTGACGACCCGACCGACCCGGAACTTTATCCAGGCGGCGAAAACGAGCGTTACCTTGAAATTTGGAACATCGTCTTCAGCCAGTTCAACCATGACGGTCACGGTAACTATACCGAGCTCCCGCGTAAAAACATTGATACAGGGATGGGACTCGAGCGAATGGCGAGTGTGCTTCAAGACGTGCCGACGAACTTCGACACCGACTTGTTCATGCCGATCATTCGCGAGACAGAAAAAATCAGCGGTGAGACGTACCGGGCTAACAACAGTAAAGACGTGGCGTTCAAAGTCATCGCCGACCACATCCGGACCGTATCGTTCGCGATCGGGGACGGGGCACTCCCGTCAAACGAAGGCCGCGGCTACGTGTTGCGCCGTCTGCTCCGTCGTGCCGTCCGTTACGCGAAGATGCTTGGGATCGAACGTCCGTTCATGTTTGAACTCGTCGACGTCGTCGGCGACATCATGGTCGACTTCTATCCAGAAGTGAGTGAGAAAAAGGACTTCATCAAAAAAGTCATCAAGAACGAAGAGGAGCGCTTCCACGAGACGCTTCACGACGGCCTTGCGATCTTGAACGAAGTCGCGAAAGCACAAAAAGCAACTGGATCGAACGTGATCAGTGGAGAAGACGCGTTCCGTCTATACGACACGTACGGCTTCCCGCTCGAGTTGACGATCGAATACGCAGAAGATCACAAGTTGACGGTCGATGAGGATGGATTTAAGCAAGCGATGAACGCACAACGTGAACGGGCCCGTACGGCGCGTGCTGACGTCGAGTCGATGCAAATTCAATCCGGTGTCCTCGCTGACATCAAGCTCCCGTCATCATTCGTCGGGTACACGGACCTTGAGTCTGAAGCGAAAATCGTCAGCTTGATTCATAACGGCGAGCTTGCGGACGTCGTCGCGGCAGGAGAAGAGGCGCAAGTCATCCTTGACCACACCCCGTTCTACGCCGAGAGCGGCGGTCAAGTCGGTGACAAAGGCCGAATCGTCGGGACGGACTTCGTCTTGCGCGTCACGGGTGTATCAAAAGCACCGAACGGTCAAAACTTGCATGCGGTCGTCGTCGATTCAGGAATCGCCAAGGCTGAGGTCGCGGTGACAGCTACGGTCGATAAAGACGAGCGCCAAGCGATCATCAAGAACCATACGGCGACGCACTTGTTGCACCGCGCTTTGAAAGACACGCTCGGTGAGCACGTCAATCAAGCCGGATCCCTCGTGACACCGGACCGTCTCCGCTTCGACTTCTCGCACTTCGGTCAAGTGACAGCGGAAGAACTCCAGTCGATCGAACGTCAAGTGAACGAGAAGATTTGGGCATCGATCAGTGTCGATATCGAAGAGATGAACATCGCCGACGCAAAAGCGAAGGGAGCGATGGCGCTGTTCGGAGAGAAGTACGGGGACGTCGTCCGCGTCGTCGCGGCCGGTGATTACTCGGTCGAGCTATGCGGAGGTTGCCACGTCGCCAACACGGCTGAAATCGGGTTGTTCAAAATTTTGTCTGAGTCAGGTATCGGGGCCGGGACTCGCCGGATCGAGGCAGTCACAGGCGCTGGCGCGTATGAAGTCATGAACCAACATATCGAGACGCTTGAAGCGGCTGCGAAACTGTTGAAGACGAAACCGTTCGAAGTGCCTACTCGCGTCCAAGCGCTTCAAGTTGAAATGAAAGAGACGGAACGGGCGACCGAGTCGTTGAAAGCCAAACTTGCGAACATCGAGGCGTCAACGCTCACAGATTCGATCGAGACGTACGGCGACGTCCAATTGATCGCTAAACGTGTCGACGGACAAGATATGGATGCGCTCCGGGGCATGGTCGACGAGTTGAAAGGAAAACTTGGATCAGCCGTCATTATTCTCGGATCAGCGAACGGCGACAAGGTCAACCTCGTCGCAGGTGTGACAAAAGACTTGAACGACCGCGGTTTCCACGCCGGGAAATTGATTAAAGAAGTCGCGACTCGTTGCGGTGGAGGCGGCGGCGGCCGTCCTGATATGGCGCAAGCCGGAGGTCGTGATGCGACAAAACTGGACGAAGCATTGAAGTTTGCTTCACATTACGTTCAATCACTGGCATAATAGAATGTGAAGTGCAAACGGAAAGAGGTGGATTCTTGTGAGCCAAATGGATCGCACGATGCAATTCAATTTTCCAGAAGATGATAATCGAGCCAATACTCGGGAGACACTGATCACGGTGTATCAAGCACTCGAGGAAAAAGGCTACCAACCGATCAATCAAATCGTCGGATACTTGTTGTCAGGTGACCCTGCCTACATTCCGCGTCATAACGATGCGCGAAACTTGATTCGCAAAATTGAGCGAGATGAACTGCTCGAAGAGTTGGTCAAATCGTATTTGAACGATCGGAAAGAGGACTAATATGAAGCGAGTTATGGGGCTTGATGTCGGTTCGAAGACGATTGGGGTCGCAGTGAGCGATCTCATGGGTTGGACGGCGCAAGGTGTGGAGACGGTCTATTGGACGGAACCCGACTTTGAACAGGCTGTTCGTTTGCTTCGACCGATTATCGAGCAGTACGATGTGAAAGAAGTCGTCGTTGGTCTTCCGAAGAATATGAACGCAACGATCGGTCCTCGGGGTGAGGCGTCACAGGCGTTTGCCGCCGCCCTCACCGAGGCGACTGGTTTGCCGACAGTTCTCGTCGACGAACGTTTAACGACGATGCAAGCGGAGCGGATGCTCATTTCAGCAGACGTCAGCCGTAAAAAGAGAAAGGCCGTCATCGATAAGATGGCAGCCGTCATGATTTTACAAAATTACCTGGATCGTCCAGGGAAATAAGGAGGAACTACGCATGGCAGAAATCCGTCGTGAAGAAGAAATGTACCGTATTCCAGATGAAAATGGAGACGAGCATTTATTTGCAGAAATTTTCCGTATGACGAGCGACCGTTCGAAAAAGACGTTTGTCGTCCTCGAACCAGTCGGTAACCCAGAATCGGAAGATGAAGATACAATCGAAGTTTACGCGTTTGAAATCGAAGAACTTGAAGATGGTGAGTTCATCTTGAAACTCGTCGAAGATGATGACGACTTTGAAGAAGTGATGGAAGCGTTCGACATCGTCAACGACGAAGTCGGATTAGACTAATAAGTGGACGGGCGGCTAGGGTGAACCCTCGTCGCCCATCTTCATACAGAAGAACAGGGGAGAACACGCATGAACCATCCATCGATGCCTGATGAGAAGCGTGCACGTAGCCGGATCGTTCGCCGCATCACGGTTATTATTCTTGCTGTCTTTCTTCTTGTCATCGCCACGGGCGCCGCTGTCTCGTATGCATTCGTAAAGCGGTCACTTGAGCCGATCGATCCCGCTTCGTCCGAAACAGTCGAAGTCGAGGTTCCGCTCGGTGCAGGCTCAGGTTATATTGGCGAACTGCTCGAAGAGAATGGACTTGTGAGGAGTAGCACGATTTTCCGTTTATACACACGGTTTAAAAATGAGTCATCGTTCCAAGCGGGGACGTATACGCTGTCTCCGTCACAGTCACTTGACGAGTTGATCGCCACGCTGAAGACGGGTAAAGTGATCGTCGTACCTGACATCAAACTCGTCATTCCAGAAGGATTCACAATCGATCAAGTCATCGCGCGGCTCGCCAACGTGGCTGAAATTCCGAAAGAAGAGATTTCGGCACAGCTGAGCGATCAGGAATATATCCGTTCACTCGTCGCCGAACACGAGATGTTGACCGAAGAAGTGTTAGCAGAAGGGATTTATCACCCGCTCGAAGGCTACTTGTTCCCGGCCACGTATGAGTTCGACAAAGGTGTCACGCTCACACAAATCATCGATGAGATGCTCAAGCCGACCGAACAGCTTTATCTCGAGTATGCTGATACTGTCGAGGCGTCAGGACGTACGTTCCACGAGACGCTCGCCCTCGCTTCCGTCATCGAAAAAGAAGCAGTATCGACAGAAGACCGTCAAGAGATTGCCGGCGTATTTGAGAACCGGCTTGCGGACGGGATGAAGTTGCAATCCGACCCGACCGTTTGGTACGGAACGGGCGAGACGTCAATTTTCACGTCGTTCAATGATTTGCAAAACGATTCACTGTATAACACATACCGTTACCCTGGGATCCCGATTGGTCCGATCGCCTCGGTCAGTCGTGATGCGTTCGTAGCGACGCTCAACCCGAACGATACAGACAACGTTTATTTCTACGCACGGCCGCCTCGCGAAGGTTTCCCGAGCGGAGAAGTTCTGTTTGAAGTGACATATGAGGCACATCAACAGAACGTCAACAAATATCGCCCCGAATGGGAAGCGTTCGAAGAAGCAAACAACTGATAGATATGCGACCGGAGGCCTTGGCTTCCGGTCGTTTGAATGAATAGAGAGTAAGAGGTGTAAGACGTGGAACATTCATCCTATGAAGGATACGTGGAGGACTTGATTTTAAACCGGTCACCGCTCTTAGCGGAGATGGAAGAGTTCGCGCGCGTTCATCACGTGCCGATCATGGACTTGACCGGCTCAGAGGTGTTATTATCGTTGCTCGCGATGCAACGGCCGCAGCGTATACTTGAAGTCGGGACGGCGATCGGATACAGTGCGATCCGCATGGCTGAGCTGTTGCCAGAGGCCGAGATCGTTACAATCGAACGCAACGCACGTCGTTACGAGGAAGCGCTCGGCTTTATCGGACGGTCGGGCGTCTCGGACCGGATCACCGTCATTCACGGCGATGCGGTCGAACTGATTGGATCGATTGAAGGATCGTTTGATGCGGTTTTCATCGATGCAGCCAAAGGCCAATATCAAAAATTCTTTGATGGGTATGGCGCTTTAGTACCAATTGGTGGTACTATTTACAGCGATAATTTGTTTTTGAGAGGAGACGTCCTGCTCGAAGACGTGTCAGTTCTTGACCGTCGGAGACGCCGGCTCGTCCGTCTCGTAAAACAGTTTACTGAGCAATTGATGGCACGGACCGATTATCACACCGCGATTTTGCCTCTCGGTGATGGCCTAGCAATCAGTCGTAAATTACGATGAGGAGGATTTAACTTTGATGCAACATAAACCCGTCATTATCGGCGTGGCCGGTGGGACTGGATCTGGAAAGACGACCGTCGCCCGTGCACTCGTGGATGCGTTCAAAGGACAATCGGTCGTCATGATCGAGCAAGACGCCTACTATAAAGACCAGTCAGAAATGACGATGGAAGAGCGGTATAAGACGAACTATGACCACCCGTTCGCATTCGACAACGATTTGTTGATTGAACAGATCAAGCAGTTGCAAAATCATCAAGCGATCGAGAAGCCGGTTTACGATTATGCCGCCCATACACGTTCGGACGAGACGATTTCGATCCAACCGGTCGACGTCGTCATCGTCGAAGGGATTTTAGCACTCGAGGACGACCGTCTTCGTGAGTTGATGGATATTAAAGTGTTCGTCGACACAGACGCCGACGTCCGAATTTTACGCCGGATGCAACGCGATCTTAACGAGCGGGGACGCTCGATTGATTCGGTCGTCGCCCAATATACGAACGTTGTCCGTCCGATGCACTTGCAATTTTGCGAGCCGACGAAGCGTTACGCAGACATCATCGTCCCTGAAGGCGGCGAGAATTTTGTCGCCATCGATCTGCTCGTGACGAAGATCCGCTGGGTGCTTACGGAACGCAATCGGGCCTACTAAAATAAATCGTTTTCAATTCTGATTTGCTGTAATATACTAGGAGACAATGAAGGAGTGACGGATATGGCTGAAAAGCAACATTACATGACGTTAGAAGGACAAGAAAAGATTGAACATGAATTGAATGAACTGAAGACGGTACGCCGTAAAGAAGTCGTTGAAAGCATTAAGATTGCCCGTGACTTCGGAGACTTGTCTGAGAACGCTGAGTACGATGCAGCGAAAGAAGAGCAGGCTATGGTCGAAGGACGTATCGCACAACTTGAAGAGATGCTTCGTAACGCCGTCATCATCAAAGGTGATGTCGCGGACAATTCAATGGTCGCAATCGGGAAGACGGTGACGTTCTTCATTCAAGCAGACAATGAAGACGAAACATATACAATCGTCGGTAGTGCCGAGGCTGACCCGTTCACAGGGAAAATCTCGAACGAATCACCGATCGCGAAAGCGCTTCTCGGTCGTACCGTCGGAGACATCGTGAACGTGCAAACACCTGGTGGCGACATGGTCGTCGAAATTAAAGAAATCAAATAATGACTAAAAGAGCGGCATCCAATTGGAGGTCGCTCTCTTTCTGAGGAGGCTATCACATGAAAATCGGAATCATCGGGGCGATGGAAGAAGAAGTGAACTTGCTTCGTAACGAATTGACAGAACGGACGGATACAGAGATTGCGAACTATCACTTCTATGAAGGATACCTTGGCAACGTCCAGGTCGTCATCTTAAAGTCAGGGATTGGAAAAGTGAAC
This sequence comes from Exiguobacterium sp. SH5S4, assembly GCF_004337045.1. Classification (NCBI taxonomy): domain Bacteria; kingdom Bacillati; phylum Bacillota; class Bacilli; order Caryophanales; genus Exiguobacterium; species Exiguobacterium sp. SH5S4. The sequence continues at coordinate 58,036 of NZ_SJUQ01000006.1, read as the reverse complement.
GCGGCCATCGGGACGACGCTCTTGCTCGACAAGTTCAAACCAGATGTCGTTATCAACACCGGTTCTGCCGGTGGCTTCAAGAAAGGGATGAAAGTCGGCGACGTCGTCGTCTCGACGGAAGTCCGCCACCACGATGTCGACGTGACAGCGTTCGGCTATGAGTACGGCCAAGTTCCGGGCATGCCTGCTGCCTATAAAGCGGACGCGCACTTGATGGACGTCTGTAAGGAAGTCATTGAGAGCTTGCACGATGTGAACGTCCACACCGGGCTGATCGTCACAGGTGACTCATTCATCAACGATTCAAAACGAGTCGCGGAAATTTTAGGACATTTTGATGGTGTCGCAGCCGTTGAAATGGAAGCGGCCCCGATCGCCCAGACGTGCCACCAGTTCGGAGTACCGTTCGTCGTCACACGTTCAATCTCAGACAGCGCCGACGAAGAGGCGAACTTGTCGTTCGATGAATTTTTAGAGACGGCATCGATCAACTCGGCGAAAATGGTCATGGCGGTCACGAAACGGCTCGGACAAAGTGAATAATTCGAGAGGGATGCGTTGACATCCCTTTTTCATTCCCTTATATTAGTACCAGATACTAAGAATAGGGGTTATAGCTATGAACATTGGAATCATCGGCATCGGTTCATTCCTTCCGGATAACCGGGTCACGAACGTCGATTTGGAAAAACGTATGGATACGAGCGACGAATGGATTCGGACCCGGACCGGGATCGAGGCGCGTCATTTGGCCGATGCGGACATGTCGGTAGCAGACATGGCGACTCGGGCCGCTAAACGGGCGCTTGCGAGCGCAGGGGTTGTGATCGAGGACATCGACGCGATCGTCTGCGCGACGGCGACGGCACCATCATTCCCGGCGACAGCTTGTCTCGTCCAAGCGAACTTAGGCGCGAAACGTGCCGTCGCATTTGACGTCAGCGCCGCCTGTAGCGGCTTCATCTTCGCGATGGATACGGGGAAGAGCTTGATGCAGTCGAAAGGCTTTAAACGTACACTCGTCATCGGAGCCGAAAAGATGGGTAATTTGATCGATTGGGACGACCGCTCGACTGCCGTCTTGTTCGGTGATGGCGCAGGTGCAGTCGTATTGGGGGAAGATGACGTCGCGGCAATCGATTCGATCGTTCTTGGGAGCGATGGTACGGGTGGGAAGTTCTTATATGAGAATGCAGATGGTAAAATCGTCATGAACGGGCGTGAAGTGTTCAAGTTCGCGGTCCGGAAAATGCCGGACATCGTGTTAGAGGCGCTTCATCAAGCCGGTAAAGACATTGCCGACATGGACGTCTTAGTCCCGCACCAAGCGAACCGCCGCATCATTGACGCGGCGATAGAGCGGTTAGGGCTCGCTGAAGACAAAGTAGTCGTCACGATTCAAGACCATGCGAACACATCGGCCGCCTCGATTCCGCTCGCGCTTGCTGAAGCGGTTAAAATTGGGAAGGTCACGGCCGGGCAAACGGTCGTCATTGCCGGCTTTGGTGCCGGGCTCACTTGGGGAGCGAGCTGTCTCACATGGAATAACGCTAAAATCACGGAGGAGATTTGTTCATGAAACGAGTAGTCATTACAGGGTTAGGTGTCGTATCACCGTTAGGCAATGATGTCACAGAAATGTGGGGTCGGCTATTGAACGGGGACAATGCGGTCGATACGTTGACGAAGATTGATATTAGCCAGTACCCGGCAAAAGTCGGCGCTGAAGTCAAAGAATGGAATATCGAGCATTTGGTTGAGCCAAAAGAAGCTCGGAAGATGGACTCGTTCATCCAATACTCAATTTTAGCAGCGGACGCCGCACATCGGGATAGCGGTCTAGATGTGACAGCGATGGCGGACAAAGTCGGGACGTGGATTGGGAGCGGCATCGGTGGCGTCGAGACGATCGATAAACAAGCGAGCATCTTGCATGAACGCGGACCGCGCCGGGTCAGCCCGTTCTTCATTCCGATGATGATCCCGAACATGGCGAGCGGCCAAGTCTCGATCTACCTTGGGGCGAAAGGACCGAGCAACTGCTCGGTGACGGCTTGTGCGTCGGGCACGAACTCGATCGGCGAAGCGTTCCGTGTCATTCAACGCGGTGATGCGCTCGCGATGTTCGCAGGCGGGGCCGAGGCACCAATCACACCGTTATCGTTTTCAGGGTTCTGTGCCAATAAGGCGCTATCGACGAACCCGGATCCGGCGACGGCCTGCCGTCCGTTCGATGCAAATCGTGACGGGTTCATCATGGGCGAAGGCGCAGGTGTCCTCGTTCTCGAAGAATATGAGCACGCTAAAGCGCGCGGTGCCAAAATGTATGCCGAAGTCGTCGGATACGGGATGAGTTCGGACGCCTACCATATCACGGCACCGTCACCTGAAGCTGAAGGTGGGTCGAAAGCGATGAGTGAAGCGATGCGTGACGCCGGAATCGCACCGGAAGACGTCCAGTACATTAACGCCCACGGGACGAGCACACCACTCAACGATATGTTAGAAACGAAAGCGATCCGCAACGTGTTCGGGGAATATGCTGATCAGCTCGCCGTCAATTCGTCGAAATCGATGATCGGGCATTTGCTCGGGGCTGCGGGCGGCGTCGAAGCGGTCATCACGGCGTTGTCGATTCATGAGGGCCAGATTCATCCGACGATCAACTGTAACGAACCGGCAGAAAACTGTGACCTTGATTATGTTAGAGAAGGAAAGCGGGAACTTGATATTCAGTACGCACTGAGCAATTCACTCGGCTTCGGGGGCCATAATGCGACACTCGCATTCGCAAAAGTGACAGACTGATTGTAGAAAAATAGGTCAAAAACGGGTAGGGTATAAGGGTTGGTCTAACAGAAAGGAGAATGCCGAATGAAACGTTTTATCATCGGTGCCGCCTTGTTGGGTTCAGTCCTTATTCTTTTTTTGATCATTTGGAACGGACAACGCGAGCAGGCACGTGAACTAGTACCGCAAGAAGAACAAGTCGTGACGATCCACGGGGAGACGTTACCGGAGCAGCCGAACACGTTACTCGCCATCGACCCGAGTTCCCAGACGATATTGTCTCATGTCTATGAGGGATTGTATCGCTTCGGGGCGGACGGAGAAATCGAGCCAGGTCTCGTCGAGAGCTTGACCCGGTCAGAGGACGGTGCGACGTACACATTCTCGCTAAAGCCGAGTCAGACGGTGGGCGGCAAGGCGGTAACCGCCGAGACGTTCGTCGACCATTTTAGAAAACTCGCGGACGACGATACGAACTCACCGTTTAGTTTTTTACTTGAAGATGTTAAAAATGGAAAAGCAATCAGTCTCGGAACAGCCGAGCCGGAGACGCTCGGTGTCAAGGCGGTCGATGCGCAGACACTCGAATTGACGCTCGAACGACCGATGGAAGGGTTCGAGGAGATTTTGGCAATGCCGGCGTTTCTTCCACAAACAGCCATCGGGGCTTGGCCAGAACTCGATGCGAACGGACCGTTTCAAATCGAATCGATTGACGCAGCCCAAGTGACACTGACGAAAAACGAATCTTACCATGACTCGGGTAACGTTACGCTCGAGCGCATCATCATTTGGGCGGACGCCGCGCTCGGGACGGAAGCGACGGGCATTCACCCGGTTCCTTATGGGACGGATGAAAGTGTGTTCGATTCACTTGAAAGTGAAGTGATTGACGTGCCTCGGAGCGGTGTCTTCTATTTGAAATCGAACGTCGATGAGTATCCGTTCGATGACCCTGACTTCCGCCGGTCGCTCGCGATTGCGCTCGATCGAGAGGCGTTCACCGATGCACTCGCCCGCGCCGAACAAACGACGGACCGCTTGCTCGTCACAGACGAGAGTGCGCAAGACGTCTCGTTTGAAGAAGATGCGTCTAGTTTGTTCGAGTCGGTCAAAGAGCGCTACGAAGAAGAAACGATTGACATCGAATTACTCAGCTTTGTCGATGAAGAAGCGAGACAAATCGCCGAGACGATTGAAACCGAACTTGAAAAACTTCCGGGGCTGTCTGTTTCCATCACGGAACTGCCGCTCGGTGACAAAGTTAGGAAAGAAGTCGCAGGTGACTATGCGCTGTCGCTGTCTGGTTGGCAACCGGATTATCCGGCGTACAGTGCTTATTTGACTCAATTTGAAACAGGAAATTATTTGAATTCGAGTGGTTATAAAGACGAGACGTTCGATCGGTTGATGGAGGAGGCACGCTCGACTGAGGTACTCGAGGCGCGGAACGAAGCGTATCGTCAAGCCGAAAAACGCTTGTTGGAAGAGGCAGTCGTTATTCCAATCTACCAAGCTGGAAGAACTTACGCGGTCGATTCCACCTATGCGGAAATTGGATTTCCGGTCATCGGTCCTTCGTACGTCCTAACTTTTTCAAAAGTTTATAAAAAATGAGCTAAAAGCCCGTCTCCCTAGGCGGGCTTTTAGCCTATGATAAAAATTTTTTAGAAAAATCAAAATAAATACTTTGCAAAATTATCAGAATATTGTATTATTGCATCAACGGGATTGTGGTAGCAAATTTTGTAAAGTTAACTTTCAGAATTTTCTACCATCGTTCATTTCGTTAAAACGAAAAAATCAGGGGGTCATCGTATTGAATAAGAAAAAAGGTTTTGCATTAGCAACGTCGGTAACGCTTCTATCTAGCGCGTTCCTAGCAGCTTGCTCGGGTGGGGAAGAAGAAACAACGACAACAAACGGAGATGGAGGTTCAGAAGGTAGTGCAGATGAAGCGCAAGTCCTCAACTTGCTCGACAGTGCAGACATTCCTTCACTTAACCCAACTCTCGCGACTGACGCAGTATCGTTCAACGTCTTGAACAACGTTAACGAAGGTCTCTACCGTATGGACGAAGAAGACAACCCAACACCAGGGATGGCTGAATCACACGAAGTTTCTGAAGACGGTAAAACGTACACGTTCAAAATCCGTGAAGGCGCAACTTGGTCTAACGGTGAGCCTGTAACGGCAAACGACTTCGAATACGCTTGGAAAGAAGTACTTAATCCGGACAACGGATCACAATATGCTTATGTCATGTCTGTCATCGAAGGCGCTGAAGCTTACAACACTGGCGAAGGCGAGCGTGACGCGGTCGGCGTTACAGCAACTGACGATCAGACACTTGAAGTTAAATTGACAGCACCAGCTGATTACTTCCTTGGTCTCACAAGCTTCGGCGTATTTATGCCTAAACTTGAAGCGTTCGACGCGGAACAAGGCGAGAACTTCGGTACGTCTGCAGAGACGACGCTCTACAACGGACCGTTCAAACTCGAAAGCTGGGAGCGCGAGCAAGGCTGGAAAATGGTCAAAAACGACGACTATTGGGATGCTGAAGCCGTCAAACTTGACGAAATCGACGTTAAAGTCGTTAAAGAAGTTTCAACGGGCGTCAACTTGTACGAAAACGGCGACGTTGACCGTACTGGTTTGACTTCTGAACTCGTTGCTCAATACCAAGACAGCGAAGATTTCTCGACTGTCGTTGAGCCGACACTCTTCTACCTCCAGTTCAACACTGAAGTTGAAGCGTTCGACAACCAAAATATCCGTAACGCGATCGACCGTGCTTACGATAAAGCAGCAATCTCTGAAACGCTTCTCGCGAACGGTTCAGTACCTGCGAACTACCTCGTGCCGAAAGACTTCGTAACAGGCCCAGACGGTGCAGACTTCCGTGACGCTAACGGCGACATCGGTGGTTACAACGTTGAAGAAGCACAAAAACTTTGGGAAGCAGGACTTGAAGAGCTCGGGACAGATTCTGTCGAAATCGAACTCCTCAACTACGACTCAGAGTCTGCGAAGCAAATCGGTGAGTTCATCAAAGGTGAACTTGAGAAGAACCTTCCAGGCATGACGCTTACGATCAAGCAACAACCGTTCAACAACAAACTCGACCTCGAGAACAAAGGTGACTTTGAGCTTACATTCGCAGGCTGGGGACCTGACTACCAGGATCCAATGACGTTCGTTGACCTCTTCGTTACTGACGGACCATACAACCGTGGTAAGTGGTCGAACGATGAATTCGACGCACTCATCGAATCTGCGAAATCGAACACAGATGCTGAAGCACGTTGGAAAGAACTTCAAGATGCAGAGAAAATCGTTCTTGAAGAGAACGCGATCTCGCCAGTTTACCAACGCGGATCAGCTCGTCTCACGAAGCCATACGTTAAAGGAATCGTTGAACACGGATTCGGCGCTGACTACTCGTACAAGTGGGCATTCATCGAAGGCAAAGAGCAATAAGCAACATTCACCAGAAAGAGACAGGGACGCCTGTTTCTTTCTTTTTTTGTGTTCTTCCATAAAGAAGCCGCCCAACGCATGCGTTGGGCGGCTCTGTCTTATTTTTTCACTTTGGCACGTTTCCGGCTTAAGCCCATCGCTTTCTCGATCTTGGCGAGGTTTTTGTTCGCGACCGCTTCGGCTTTCTCGCGTCCCGAGTCAAGGATCGCATCGAGCTCTGACGAGTCGACGAGTTCGTGATAGCGCGCTTGAATCGGTTCGAGCATGGCGACGACCGCTTCGGCGACGTCTTGCTTGAACGTTCCGTAGTTCGAGTCTTCGTATTGAGTCACGAGATCTGTTATCGAAGTACCCGTCGATAACGAGTAAATCTCGAGCAAGTTCGAGATGCCCGGCTTATTCTCCCGGTCGAAGCTGATGACGCCGCTCGAGTCCGTGACGGCGCTCTTGATTTTTTTACGGATGACGTTCGGTTCGTCAAGCATCGAGATGAAGCCTTTGACGTTCGCGTCCGACTTCGACATCTTCTTCTCGGGGTTCGTCAAACTCATGATCCGAGCCCCTTCTTTTTGAATGAGCGGCTCAGGAATCTTGAACGTCTCATAATAGCGTTTGTTGAACCGTTCGGCCAAGTCGCGCGTCAGTTCGATATGTTGTTTTTGATCGTCACCGACCGGCACGAGCTCTGTCCCGTAAAGTAGAATGTCCGCCGCCATGAGTGTCGGATAGATGAACAGCCCGGCACCGACGTTATCGCTGCCTTGCGATTTGTCTTTGTACTGCGTCATCCGACCGAGTTCGCCCATCCCGGCGATACACGTCAACATCCATCCGAGTTGGGCATGCGCTTTTACTTCTGACTGGACGAAGATCGTTGCCTTCTCAGGGTCAAGTCCGCAAGCGAGATAGAGTGCCGCCAGCTTGCGGGTGTTGTCCATCAGTTCGACACGGTCGAGAGGGACCGTGATCGAGTGAAGATCGACGATACAATAGTACGCGTCATGTTCTTCTTGAAGATCGACGAATTGTTTCATCGCCCCTAAGTAGTTACCGAGCGTCACGACGCCGGTCGGTTTAATGCCTGAAAATATCGTTGCCATGCCTACACCTCCATAAAATATAAAAAACCGCAGTTCTCCGCCCGAAAAATCGGGACGAATAACCGCGGTGCCACCCAAATTTGCATGAAGTCATGCCACTTGATCGCGTTAACGGGCGTAACCGTCTCACCGTACTACCATTCAGGTGAGCCACTCTGAAGTCCATTCGCTTGAACGCTCTCCGTCTACTCGCAGCAACGTAGACTCTCTGGGGGAGAGGGGGTTCGAGGTACTTGTCTTCTTCCTCGTGTTTCTTATATTCTGCATTTAGTTTAGCATATTGGCGGAAAAACAAAAAGGTCAAACGAGGGTGATGACGTATGACAGGATCACACTGCCAATCCCGACGTATACCCAACGCCAAGCCGACTGTTTACGGACGGAACGTTCTTCTTTCATCTCGTCGTCGTCTTTTTCGTCTTCCTCATAATCGGAATCAATTTCTTTTAGTTTGGCGCGGCGGTTCCGCTTAAACCCATACATAATCCCGTCGAACAATCCTGAAGCGCTCATCTGTGAGAACATCCCGAACGCGAAGGCGATCATGCCGGCGACGAACAAGCCACCGCTCAAATGAAACGCGAACGATTCCGCGCGGTAATACGATACGTACGACCAAACCGTATAGGCAATTGTGACAATTCCCCAAACGATTAATATACTTCTAAAATTTTTCAATGTGACAAACTCCTTTCAACGTGACGACGTCAAATTGTCACGTTTGCTTATGGTTCTATGATACGCGTAGTCCCGCTATTATGGCGAGAAGGAAGTTTTTAAGATGATAGCGGTTTATTCCACAGTTGACAGTTTGATTAAAAATTTTTTACAATAGCCCTAACGTTCTTTCGTCGGATACTTTATGTAATATTCAGAAAATTAAAGAAAAAGAGTAAGATGTTAGTCCGACGGAATGCTAAGCTTCACGAGATTAGAAAGGGGACATCGCAATGAAGAAAAAATCGATTTTGCTAATGATGACACTCATCTTAGCGCTCGGTTCAGTGCTCGCCGCTTGCTCGACTGGCGGAGACTCTGACGGCGGTTCGTCTTCGAACGGAGAGAAAGTACTTCGTTTGACGGACACGTCTGACATTACTACAGCCGACCCGGCGCTCGCAACGGACGCAGTCGCGTTCAACTTGATCGCCAACACAATGGAAGGCCTTTACCGTCTTGATCAAGAAGGGCAAGCCGTTCCAGCCATCGCCGAAGGAGAACCGGAATTGAACGAAGACGAGACCGTCTACACGTTCACGCTTCGTGACGCCGAATGGTCGAATGGTGAGCCGGTTACAGCGAACGACTTCGTTTACGCTTGGCAACGTGCCGTGGACCCAGAAACTGGTTCACAGTATGCGTATATCATGAACACGGTAAAAAATGCCGAAGCCATCAACACGGGTGACCTTCCTAAAGAAGAACTCGGCGTGAAAGCAATCGATGAGAAAACGCTAGAAGTTACACTCGAGCGTCCGGACCCATCGTTCGTCTCACTCACATCGTTCGGTACGTTCACACCGATCAATGAAGCATTCGCAACTGAGCAAGGAGCGGACTTCGCAACAAACACAGAGAACCTTCTCTACAACGGTCCGTTCGTATGGTCAGAGTGGGACCGTGAACAAGGTTATGTCTTGACGAAAAACGATGCGTACTGGGATGCTGACAACGTCGCCCTCAACAAAGTCGACGTTCGCGTCGTCAAAGATACGTCAACGGTCGTCAACTTGTATGAAGCAGGCGATGTTGATTACGCAGGCCTCGCGTCTGAGCAAGTCGCTGCTTTCCAAGAAGACGAAGACTATAACACAGGACTTCGTTCAGCGGTCGGTTACTTCAAGTTCAATCATGAAGATGAAGTATTCGCTGATGTGAACGCACGTAAAGCAATCGCTCGTGCCGTTGACCCAGCCGGTATTGTCGACCAACTGTTGAACAACGGTTCGATCGCAACGACTTCGTTCATCCCGAAAGAATTCATCAAGTATGAAGACGGAACGGATTACACAGAAGGCGTACAACACTTCGAGACGAACACTGATGAAGCAGCAACGCTTTGGGAAGAAGCAACTGGCGGCGAAGCGATCACAATCGAATTGCTTTCATTCGACAGTGAAGTTTCAAAACAAATCTCAGAGTATATGAAAGGCCAAATCGAATCGAACTTGCCGAACGTGACGGTTAACATCTCGCAACAACCGTTCAACAACAAGCTCGAACGCGAAGCGAACGGGGACTACCAGATGTCATTCGCCCTTTGGGGACCTGACTATCAAGACCCGCTCACAAACCTTGGCATCTTCACGTCAGACAACGGTCAAAATGACATCAAGTACAAGTCGGCAGCATATGACAAGTTGATTGATGAAGCTTCGGCTGAAACAGAGATCGATGCCCGTTACGACAAATTCAAAGAAGCGGAAACGCTCTTGATCGAACAAGACCAAGCGATCATGCCGATCTATCAGGCCGGTGTCGCTTACTTGATCCGTCCGAACATCGAGAACTTCAACCGTCAACTTTTCGGTGCTGATTACCAGTACAAATACGTTGATATCAACTAAATAGGCGAGGGGACATGCGCAAGCATGTCCCCACTTTTCTAAAAAAAAAAGCGAATTGAGAGAAAATACTATTCAAATGTTTTGTTGGTAAAGTATAATGGAGTAACAGTGAAAATTCAGAATACTTCAGAAACTGAGAGTTTTTTGATTTTCATATGCTGTGCTAAGAGCCTTGAGATGACGTTTGACCTATTCTTTCAGAAAATTCCTTTCATTTTGTGAATTCAAGAAAAGGGAAATATGTCATAGTGACGCTGTTGGTGCAAGCATAGACACAATTAGAAAAACAGGGGGTTTTTATTATGGGACGTTATATTCTTCAGCGGCTGGTTTACGGCCTCATCACGTTCTTCTTGATTGCGACGTTCACATTTTTCCTGATGGACCTGCTTCCAGGTTCGCCGTATCAGAACCAGGAAAAATTGACGGACACGCAAATTCAGATCTTGAACGATCGTTACGGACTCAATGATCCGCTTCCAGTTCGTTACGCGACTTACTTAGGGAACCTTGTCCAAGGCGACCTCGGCGTATCGTTCCGTACGGCCAACCGGCCAGTGACGGAGTTGATCATGGAACGAATCGGACCATCGGCCCAGTTAGGTATTCAGGCATTAGTGCTTGGTACGTTAGCCGGACTATTGCTCGGGATCGTTGCAGCGATTCGCCATAACACGTACATCGATTATGGTTCAATGTTCGTGTCGGTAATCGGGATCTCTGTCCCGTCGTTCGTCTTTGCGGCCCTGCTTCAATACTACGTTGGGGTAAAATGGGGCGTATTGCCTGTCGCGTTCTGGGACTCGCCGGCACATACGATCCTTCCGACCATCTCGTTGTCGCTCGGGGTCACCGCGTCGATCGCCCGTTTCGTACGGACCGAGATGCTAGAAGTGACCGGACAAGACTATGTCACGCTCGCGAAAGCAAAAGGATTAACCGGGAATGCAATCGTGTGGAAACATATGGTGCGTAACGCGATGATTCCAGCGATCACAATCCTTGGACCGATGACGGCTGCGCTACTCACAGGTACGTTCGTTATCGAGAAAATCTTTGCCGTTCCGGGACTTGGTGAATTGTTCGTAACGTCGATTACGTTGAATGACTATTCGGTCATCATGGGCACGACGCTCTTCTTCTCGGCTCTGTTCATTCTAATTATTTTACTTGTTGACTTGCTCTACGGAGTCGTTGACCCACGTATTCGTCTTGGGGGGGATAACTGATGATTGAAAATAAAAAAGATTTCGAGCAGTTCGACCAAGACATGTTCCAACGTGTCGAGATGAACGAACAGCTCGGTGAACGAATTGCTGGGAAAAGTTTGAACTTCTGGCAAGATGCATGGCTTCGTCTCAAGAAAAACAAAGCGGCCATCGTCTCGCTGTCGATCATTTTGATTTTAGTGTTGCTCGCGTTGTTCGGTCCGATGCTTTCAGCTCGTGACGCCTATGAACAAAATATCTCACAAGCGAAACTACCGCCTAAAGTCACAGGACTTGAGTGGGCCGGATTTGACGGCATGGCCAACCTCGGTGGGCGTGACATCAACTTCTATGAACAAAAAAACGTCGAAGAGAATTTCTGGTTTGGTACTGATTACCTCGGGCGTGATCTTTGGTCGCGTGTTTGGGAAGGGACTCGTATCTCGCTCTTCATCGGTTTGATGGCCGCAATCATCGATACGGTCATCGGTGTCGCTTACGGCGGCGTCTCGGCTTACTTCGGTGGCCGCATTGACAACATTATGCAACGGATCGTCGAGATTTTGACTGGTGTTCCTAACTTGATCTTGATCATCTTGTTCATCTTGATCTTTGACCCAGGTGTCTTCACCATTATCTTGGCGATGGCCATCACCGGCTGGATCGGGATGAGTCGACTCGTCCGCGGTCAAATTTTGAAACTGAAAAACCAAGAGTTTGTATTGGCTGCCCGTACGCTCGGTGCGTCAAGTAACCGTTTGATTTTCAAACACTTGATCCCGAACACGCTCGGTGCGATCATCATCACACTCATGTTCACGATTCCATCTGCCATCTTCTTCGAGGCGTTCCTCAGCTTCATCGGGATCGGACTTCAACCGCCACAAGCGTCACTTGGTACGTTGATCAACGACGGATACAAAGAGCTACGGACGTTCCCGTACTTGCTCGTCATCCCGTCAATCATCATCGTCTTGCTCATGGTCAGCTTCAACTTGCTCGCCGATGGCTTGCGTGATGCGTTCGACCCGAAAATGCGTAAATAATTTAAACAGAGGGGGACTCGTGCATGGAAACGATTTTATCTGTCCGAGACTTAGCAGTCTCGTTCCATACGTATGCCGGAACGGTACAAGCCGTCCGCAACGTATCGTTTGATTTGAAAAAAGGCGAGACACTCGCAATCGTTGGTGAATCGGGTTCTGGTAAATCCGTCACATCGAAAGCGATCATGCGTCTCATTCCGAACCCGCCAGGTGAGATCACGAACGGAGAAATTTTGTTCGAAGGAAAAGACTTGGCGAAGTTGTCAGAAAAAGAAATGTTGAAAATCCGCGGCCGCGACATCGCGATGATCTTCCAAGATCCGATGACGTCACTCAACCCGACGATGACAATCTTCAAACAGATTGCCGAAGGATTGAAGCAACACCAGGGATTGACAGGTGAAGATGCGAAGAAGCGTACGCTCGAATTGCTCACGCTCGTCGGGATCCCGAACCCAGAGGCACGTCTTAAACAATATCCGCACCAACTTTCAGGCGGGATGCGCCAACGGATCGTCATCGCGATCGCGCTCGCATGTAACCCGAAAGTGTTGATTGCCGATGAGCCGACGACAGCACTCGACGTGACGATCCAAGCTCAGATTTTAGAATTGTTGAAAGACATTCAGCAAAAAACGGGTACGGCTATCATCTTCATCACGCACGACCTCGGTGTCGTCGCGAACATGGCTGACCGTGTCGCCGTCATGTACGCCGGTAAAATCGTCGAAAGAGGAACGGTTGATGAAATCTTCTATGAGCCGCGTCACCCGTACGCTTGGGGACTGCTCGGATCGATGCCGCGTCCGACCGACGATCCGAACGAAGCGCTCCCGGCCATCCCAGGCACTCCGCCTAACTTGCTTGACCCGCCGAAAGGCGACGCGTTCGCACCGCGTAATCCGTATGCGATGAAGATTGATTTCGAGAAAGAACCACCGATGTTCCAAATTAGCGATACACACTATGCAGCGAGCTGGCTCTTACATCCACAAGCACCGCAAGTGACGCCGCCGCGAGCGATTCGTGAGCTCGCGCTCAAGTATCGTCCTGACAGCGCGTTCGCAAAATCGATTTTGAAAGGTGGTGCTGAATAATGGAACGTGAGAAATTACTAGAAGTACGAGACCTGAAGCAGCACTTTAACATTGGTCGAGGCCGCGTCGTTAAAGCGGTCGACGGCATCTCGTTCGATATTTACAAAGGTGAAGTGCTCGGCCTCGTTGGAGAGTCGGGTTGCGGTAAATCGACGACAGGCCGTACGATCATCGGCCTTTACGATGCAACAGACGGGGATGTTCTTTTCAAAGGTGAGAACGTCCACGGGAAAAAGAATAAGGCTGAGAAGTTGAAATTCAACCGGGCTATGCAGATGATCTTCCAAGATCCGTATGCGTCGCTCAACCCGAGGATGACGGTCGCTGACATCATCGCCGAAGGCATCGATATCCACAGCCTTGCCAAGACGAATGAAGAACGGATGAACCGTGTGTACGACCTCCTCGAGACGGTCGGCCTCACGAAAGAGCACGCGAGCCGTTATCCACACGAATTCTCAGGCGGACAGCGTCAGCGGATCGGGATTGCCCGGGCACTCGCTGTTGAACCGGAGTTCATCATCGCCGACGAGCCGATCTCGGCACTCGACGTGTCGATCCAAGCTCAAGTCGTCAACTTGATGAAAGAGTTGCAACGGGACCGCGATCTCACGTACTTGTTCATCGCCCATGATTTGTCGATGGTCAAGTATATCTCAGACCGGATCGGCGTTATGTACCAAGGTCACCTCGTCGAGCTTGCATCGGCAGAGCGCCTGTACGAGAACCCGATTCACGCCTATACGAAATCGCTCTTGTCTGCGATCCCGCTTCCGGACCCAGAACACGAACGGACACGTAAGCGGATCGTCTACGAGTCTGGCTCACTTGGTGCTGTCGGACGATCGGATGAAGATTCGAGTATCCCTGCGCTTCGTGAAGTCGAACCAGGTCACTATGTTTCGCTCACAGACGCAGAATATGAGGCGTATAAAGCCCAGCTCGTCTAATACGAAAATCCCCGAATCCAATTGGATTCGGGGATTTTTTGCTCAAACGCTTAACACCGTGGGAGACCCGGACGGTGTTAAGCGTTTGAGATGCGCGGCAAGTTCGAGAGACGCTCGACGACGGCATCGATGGAGCGGACGCGAGCAAGCGCATCTTCAATCTCCATTGTTTCATAATGGTGAAGGCCGCCCGGTTGTTCGACGAACGTGTCGGCATCATGGACGAGTTGTTGGAGCGGGGTCCGTTGGATGCGGCTAGGCGGAAGGTAAGAATCCGTATGAAGCAGGATCATGACGGAAATTTCCTTGGCCCGAGCCGGGTCTTCTCCGAGCCGGATCAACAGTTTATGCGCGCGTTCCGCGCCTTTGATGGCGTGGATATCGTTTTGACGATACAAGTCATAGTTCCACTTGCCTTCGGTGTACCATTCGTAATGACCGATGTCGTGGAGCAGTGCAGCCTTCGTTGCTAGATCGGTGTCGAGTCCTCGTCGTGTCGCCAATTCGAGAGCGCGTTCACAGACGTCGACGGCATGTTTTAATCCAGATCGTGTCAAGTATTTCTGGGTGACGTGATGCTGCATGATCGTTTCTAACGTGATTCTCATTCGTGCTCTCCTCCTTGGTGATTTCAAAGATTATTTCTATTAACTATACGGGAATGGATAAGTAAATGCAAATTTGGAACGTGTGAAATCATGATTTTTTACGAGATTGTTCAACATTTTTCAATAGGATGTGCTATAATTTAACTATAGATTAGTGCAACTTTAAGATTTTCAGATACAGTAATGGTTGTTTTTTCCTTTCGTCCATGGGGGGTGAGAGACCATGAAAGAGCGTGACAAAGTACTGCAACAGAAAAAGAAACTGTTAAAAGAAGTGCTCAAGAAGAAATTGAAAGACTTGCAAGTGAAGCCAGGGAAAGAAACGGTGTCACAACCGGTTTCTCGGATTCCAGCTTCGTAGAACGGTCGATCAAGGTCGCATTCTTCTGAATGCGTCCTCTTTTCTTCCCCGGATGAGAAAGAATATCATTGAAGTTTCAGTAAATAAGAATTATTATAATTACGTGAACGAGATTTTGGGTATACAAGAAGAGTCACGAAAAAATGGACGAACATTTGATCAGGGAGGAACGAAAATGGTCACACTTTATACGTCTCCGAGCTGTACATCGTGCCGAAAAGCACGGGCTTGGCTCGAAGAGCATGATATCCCATTTACAGAACGAAACATATTCTCAGAACCACTCTCACTCAATGAGATTAAACAGATTTTACGCATGACAGAAGACGGCACAGATGAGATCATCTCAACCCGCTCAAAAGTTTTCTCGAAAATTGATGTATCGGTCGACGCACTTTCGCTTCAGCAGTTGTACGATTTGATTCAAGAATATCCGGGCCTCCTTCGCCGTCCGATTTTGATTGATGAAAAACGCCTTCAAGTCGGATATAACGAAGATGAGATTCGTCGGTTCTTGCCTCGTAAAGTTCGTACGTTCCAACTTCAAGAAGCGCAACGACTCGTCAACGAGTGAGGAAGCATACTGTCCAAGCAGTGTGCTTTTTATTATCTCGTTTTTCCGATAAAATAGTGATACACACCCCATCATCAATAGATTGACAGGTGAAAAAAAGGGTACTATGATAACAAGACAATTTCCCCTCTCCTCCTTAAGAAGTAGGAGTGAGGTCAGAAGGGAGTGGACAATCGTGAAAATTGAGCGCATCAATGACAATACCGTCAAGTTTTTCATCACTTATGTCGATATCGAGAAACGCGGATTCGCCCGGGATGAAATTTGGTACAACCGAGAACGTGGTGAGCAGCTGTTCTGGCAGATGATGGACGAAGCGCACGAACGGGAAGATATCTCGTTCGATGGTCCACTATGGATACAAGTACAAGCGTTTGAAAAAGGGCTTGAAGTGACTGTCACGATCGCCAAAAATGTGATCGACACAGAAGACGACGCAGAACTCGGCTCGCTCTTGCGCAACGCGATCGACGAAGCGCGTGATCAACAGTCTGTCCTTGACCAGTTGAGTGAACTCGATGAAGTCGAAACTGAACCGGAGGCGTGGGCTCCGTTAGCCATGGATACGGATGACTTTGAGGCCATTATCGCTCTGAGCAAACGGGCCGGTGATACGTTGGATAACGTCACCCTCAAGTTATTCCATTATGAAAACCGTTACTACTTGTGGATTGACTTCCCGGACGAGATGGAGCCGGAAGAAGAAGAGAACGTCCTCAGTCTTTTAGCCGAATATTTGTCGTTCAGTACGCAAACCCTCGCTATGCTCGAGGAGTACGGTAAACCAATTCTCGACGGCGACGTGTTCTCGAAAGTACGCCACTATTTTTAAACTCGAATCGCCTGTTCAAACGGACAGGCGACTTTTTTACTAATTGATACATATGAAGAGGTGACTTGATGTTCAAGCGTTTACAATTGATGTTGTCAGACAGTACGTGGTTCGTCCCGTTTTTGTATGGGACAGGCGGTATCGTATTAACGTTTCTGACGCAATACTTCGGTAGCTTTTTCCGCGAACTGTTGCCAAAAATCATTTATTTGGATCAGGATTCAGCCGCTTCCGTCCTTTCGTCGTCGTTCACGAGTCTCATGACGATGATGACGTTCAGTTTCTCGACGATTTTAGTCGTGCTGACGACGTATTCATCTCAATTTTCGCCCCGTACAATCAATAACTTTTTAACGAACTCGGCTTCGAAACATACGCTCGGTATTTTCATCATGACTACTGTATACGGGATCACGAATTTATTTCTCATTCGGACATCGGAAGAGGACGCCGTCCTCGCCTCAGGTGTCAGCGTCGTATTAGTCGTCAGTTCGATCTGGGCGTTCGTCAAGTTCATTCAGACGATTAGCGTCTCGATTCAAGCTGAACGCCTGTTATCGTCCTTACATCGAGAAGCATTATCCGTCATCGTAAAACAGAAGCAAGCGGTCGAAGACGGAAAGGTGAGCATCGTGCTGAAACGATCGGTCCATACGTTCGAAACAGGGCAAGCGGTGTACGCCTCGCGGACCGGCTATGTTCAATTGTTCTCGAGCGAGAAACAAGAAGATCACGACATCAGTTTCGAATCGGTCGTCGCGGTCGGCGACTTTGTGGCGGAAGGAGATATTCTCGGATATTGGCTAGGGGATGACGCTCTCGACAAAGATGTGTTTCAAATCGGCGAGGTCCGTTCATCGATCCAAGACCCGGCGTTCGTCATTGAAAAATTGAGTGAGATCGCCCTTAAAGGAGTATCACCGGGGATTAACGACCCGAACACGGCGATTCATGCGATTCACTATATCGGGGATATCTTACGGGAATTGAGCGAACTTCCGGAAGGGGATTTCGTCTTCTCAAACGGTAAGAGTGATTGGCACATCAAACGGAAAGCGATGGAAGCGACGTTATTCGAGGCGCTCGCGCCGATCAAAACGTACGCGAGCCATGACATTTTCGTGATGGCGTCGATTTTCGAGGCGATCCGGATCGGACGCCTGCGCGCTCATCCAACGCATCACGACACGTTTGAAGAATTCGTCGATTACATTGAAGACGTGCTCGCATGGGATGATTTGCATCCGCGCGAAAAGGCGTTCTTGACGACCCAGATGATGCAAGCGAGGAAAATCAAGGCATAATATATAGCTGTTCGCACAAAAGCGAAAGGGGCCGTCTAATTCGTAGACGACCCCTTTTCGCGTTCAAGACAGGCTGTAACCACCATCGATGGTGATGGCTTGGCCGTTAATATAGCTCGACGCATCACTTAGCAAGAACGTGACGACCGGTGCGACTTCTTCCGGTGAAGCGGCGTTCCCGCGGAAATGGTGGCTCATCGCGTCTTTGAATTTTGCCTCGCCGCCGTACAGCTTATGGCTGAGCGGCGTATCGACTGGTCCGAAGCAGACGGCGTTGAAACGAATCTTTCCTTTCATCCGGTGGGCGAACGTCTTCGTCAAGGCGATGACGGCCGCTTTCGAAGCGGCGTATGGACCAAGCATCGGCGGGAATTTGACGTGTCCGACGATCGCTGCGTTGTTGACCACGCTAGAACCGGTCGCGAGGAGCGGGATTGCGCGTTGAATGAGGCGGTTTGTCGCCAACACGTTCAGTTCGAACACTTCGTCAAAAGCAGAGGCTGGCAACCGTTCAGGCGTACCGGGGCGACCGAACGTCGCGGCGTTATTGAATAATCCGTGCAGGACGACTTGATCGGCTGCGAGGCGGTCCATGAGTGCCTCGACCTCGTCAGCTTGAGATAAATCACATTTCAGGAACGTGATGGTGTTATCCGATTCGAGTTCTAGTGCCGCACCTCTCGTCTCATCACGTCCGACGCCTAAGACGTCGTGTCCTTCTTCTGCCAACCGTAAGGAGACCGCACGACCGATGCCGCTCGTCGCCCCCGTTACTAGAAAAGTTCCCATATTTTCTCCACTCCCTCAAAAAGATATCGTTCCGATGTATAATTAATAATAATACATGACAGAAACGGGGTCAGTTTATAATATGTTGCGACGCATACAAGTACTATTATCCCTTCTTTTGCTCGCAGGGCTCATTGCCGTATTATCTTATTACTGGAGCTCGCAAGTGATTGGGCTGTTCTCGATCCTCGTCTTTCTGACGACGTTTAGCATCCTGCTCGTCATCTTGCTCGAGAACCGTAATCCGCAACGAACGCTCATCTGGGCAATCGTCATGCTCGGATTTCCGGTCGTCGGTTTATTCGCATACTTCGTCTTCGGTCAAAACTATCGGCGGAGACGCATGTTCAATGAGAAGGCGATGTTGGATGAAGAAACGTATCTCGCTTATCGGCAAAAAGCGATGACACTCTCGCCATCGCTCGTGTTTCCGCACGATGATTACGAGAAGTTGCTCCACTTAACGTCTTCATTGAATCAATTACCCGTCTCGTCGAATACGTATACACAAATCCTCACAAACGGAAAAGAAAAGTTTTCGAAACTATTGCCAGCCTTGAACGGGGCGACGCGTCACATTCACCTCGAGTACTACATTTTCCGGGAAGATCGTATTTCTCGGGAAATTCAACGGATTTTGATCGAAAAAGCGCGGTCTGGGGTCGAGGTCCGGTTTTTGTATGATGCGGTCGGGTCGATTCATACGAGCAGTTCTTTTTTCGAAGAGATGCGACAAGCTGGTGTCCACGTGCAGGCGTTCTTTCCCGTCGTCTTACCGCTCGTCTCGAGTAAAACGAATTATCGGAACCACCGGAAGATTGTCGTCATCGACGGGACAGAAGCGTTCACGGGCGGTTTGAACGTCGGGGACGAGTATTTAGGAGAGCATACGAAGTTCGGATTTTGGCGTGACACGCATCTATACGTCAGAGGGGAAGGGGTATCGGAACTGCAGCTGATTTTCCTGCAAGACTGGTACTATATGACGGGTGAGCGCTTGTTCACACCGTTCTACCTAGAGCCGCTCGAGACGGTGCGGAGCGCGAGCGGCGGTGTTCAAATCGTCGCCAGCGGACCGGACGAGCCGTACGAGACGATGAAGTCGATTTATTTCGCGCTCATCAACGCCGCAAAAAAATCGGTATACATCTCGTCACCGTACTTAATTCCTGACGAGGATATTATGAGTGCGTTGAAGACGGCTTCTTTGTCGGGGATCGATGTCCGCATCGTCTTACCGAGCTTCCCGGACCATAAAATCGTCTTCTATGCGAGCCGATCTTATTATGAGGATTTGCTCAGCGCTGGCGTTAAGATTTATTTGTACGAGGAAGGATTCATGCACTCGAAAGTCATCGTCATCGATGACGGTCTAGCGACGATCGGGACGGCGAACATGGACTTCCGTAGTTTTCATCTCAATTTTGAAGTGAACGCACTGCTGTACAACACGAACTCGGTTCATCAGCTCAAGCAAGACATCTACAAAGATTTTGAAGGGTCTCACGAGTTGGAGTTGGGCGCGTTCGCAGAACGATCTTATTTCATCAAACTCGTTGAATCTTTGGCACGAATGTTTTCACCATTATTATGAGGGGGAAGCGGGATGCGGTTCGCAATCGATCAGACAGGGGAGTACGTGGATGCCCATACGTTGAGTCGGAGGCAAATCGAACCGGCTGCCCCTTTTTCATGTCCGCAGTGCGGAGAACGGGTCATTGTAAAACGAGGAGCGAAACGGAGGCTCCATTTTTCTCACGTTCAAACGTGTGGGAGCGGAGAGTCGGCTGGTCACCGAACCGATAAATGGGGCGTCAGACAATGGCTGCAGGCGGGCGGATATGATGTCGAGCAAGAAGTGGACCTTAACGGGAGACGGGCTGACTTAATCGCGACAAAAGCCGGGGCGTCGTTCGTCGTCGAAATACAGTCCTCACCGCTAGCAGTCGATTCTTACGTAGAACGGACGAGACACTATGAGCGAAACGGTCTTGCCGTCATCTGGATCGCGAGCGGATTACGTCTTGAACCGGTGCCGTCCTTCTCACCGTGGATGAGGTGTGAGATCGCGCGGCGGTGTACGCTGATCGTTCCGGTCAAGAACGCGTTGTACCGGTTCGTCGGGTGTCCGATCTCGCTCAGACGGGCACAAGGCACGTGGGTGCCGGCGACATCTTTTGACGTCTCGCCGTTTGAGCCGTTTTATCGATTTGATGCGCACCGATGGATTCAACTTGTGCGGCGTAAGCGTATGACGCCGCCTTATCCGACGCCGCTCTTCAGACGGCTGATCTTGAATCGTCTCTATCCGCTCGGCATGTTACCGTCGCTATTGCCGACGGTCTGTTATTTGCCGCTCCCGGCGCTGTGGGGTGTTCATGTTCATCCGTTCGAATTTCAAACGGTCTTGTATTTAAATCGACGGGAAGCTCCTGAGGATTCGCTCGCTTGGAGCATCGAGAAGACATGCCGCCAGTTCAACGCGACCCCGACAAGCGACTTTGTTTCTTCGTTTCAGTTACAATGGAGACAACTCTTGAACGTATTCGGCTTGTCAGAGTATGTCATCGACTGGCAAGTCCCGGTCACGCTCGAAGCAGCACTTCGTGACGATATTCGTTTGTTTCAAGGGTTTCAGCGATTCATGGCGAAATCGTATATAAACTGAGAAAAGGAAGTGGACATATGTCAGAAGTACTAACACGACAACAAGTACCCGTCGAGGAGACGTGGAACTTAGAAACCATCTATGCAGACGACAAAGCGTGGGAGCAAGACTTTGAGACACTCAAAGCCCGAATCCCTGAACTCGTTGAATTCAAAGGGAAACTCGGGGAATCGGCCGAGACACTTTACGCGGCGCTGCAGCTCCGTGACGAGATCTCGCGTCAACTGCATAAGCTGTATACATACGCCCATATGCGCTATGACGAAGATACGGCCAACAGCCATTATCAGGCGCTGAACGACCGTGCCGGGTCACTCGCCGCTCAAATTTCGGCTCAACTCGCCTTCATGACACCAGAACTGCTCGCCATCGATGAAAGTGAGATCACGGCGTTCATGGACGGCCACGAAGGGTTGACCGTCTACCGTCATGCGTTCGATGAGTTGGCGCAAGAGCGGCCCCACGTCTTGACGGAAGCGGAAGAAGCGATCCTCGCCCAAGCCGGCGACGTGCTCGGACAATCGAGCTCGACGTTCGGCATGCTCAACAACGCCGATTTGAAATTTCCTAAAGTGAAGAATGAGCAAGGAGAAGAAGTCGAACTGACACACGGACGTTACATTACGTTTTTAGAGTCGGCAGACCGCAGCGTGCGTGAGACGGCTTTCAAAGCGATGTATGGGACGTACAAACAATACTTGAACACGTTCGCGTCAACTCTGTCTGGAAGCGTGAAGAAGGACAACTTTTATGCGACGGTTCGCAAGTTTGAGAGCGCGCGTCAATCGGCACTCCACAACAACTCGATTCCTGAATCGGTATACGATGGACTCGTTGAAGCGGTGAATGAACGGCTCGATCTGTTGCACCGTTATGTCGCGCTTCGTAAACGAGCGCTCGGTGTAGACGAAGTGCATATGTATGACCTATACACGCCACTCGTCAAAGACGTCGAGATGAAAGTGCCTTATGAAGAAGCGAAAGAGCTCATGGTCCAAGGTCTGGCTCCACTCGGGGACGAGTACGTCCAAATCGTCAAAGACGGTCTCGATTCACGTTGGGTCGACGTCCGAGAGACACGCGGCAAACGTAGCGGTGCCTATTCGTCTGGCGCGTACGACACGCAACCGTTCATCTTGATGAACTGGCAAGACAACGTGAACAACTTGTTCACGCTTGCCCACGAGTTCGGTCATTCGGTACACAGTCACTACACGCGTGCCACGCAACCGTACCCGTATGGGGACTATTCGATTTTCGTGGCAGAAGTCGCCTCGACGACGAATGAGGCGCTCTTGAACGACTATTTGTTGAAGACACGGACGGACAAAGCCGAGCGCCTTTACTTGCTCAACAATCAACTCGAGACGTTCCGGGGGACGCTGTTCCGTCAGACGATGTTCGCTGAGTTCGAACATAAGATCCATCAAGCGGCCCAAGATGGCATCTCGCTCACACCAGAATACTTGAACGAGACGTATCTTGAGTTGAACAAGCGTTACTTCGGCGACGACATCGTCATCGACGAAGAGATCGCGTTCGAGTGGGCCCGTATCCCGCACTTCTACTACAACTACTATGTATATCAGTATGCGACAGGAATTTCGGCGTCAGCGGCGTTGTCGCAACAAATCATGGACGAAGGCGAGCCTGCCGTTAAACGTTATATCGATAAGTTCTTAAAAGCCGGATCGAGTGATTACCCGATCGAGGTGTTGAAGGCAGCCGGTGTCGACATGACGACGAAAGCACCTGTGTTAGCAGCGCTCGATCAGTTTGAATCCGTCCTCGATGAAATGGAATCACTCCTGTTTTCGTAAGCGTGCACGTGCGTGAACATTATGTGACAATATGAACAAAGTGCTTGTCAACAGGCGAGCCTATGGTTATATTATAAGTGTGAAATCAATCACAAACCCCTTTATTGACCGTAAACTTTCTCCCGTCTTGACACCTTCCCCGGGTGTTAAGATCGGCGTCTCTTGTCCCCGCTTGAGACGTCAAAAACCCACGGCTCCCCGGCCGTGGGTTTCTTTTTGTATCCGTTTATTTTTGTGTGGCCCATGCTTGACCGCTGCAGCCGGGGACAGGGCGGCAACGTTGCTGGAGCGACAGTTTTTTCAGTTCCCGTTCGATGATCGGCTTGTCGAGCTCTAAGATGAACGCGAGCTCAGTGATTGTCGAGGCGTCGTAGTGACGTAACACTTTTTCAACGTTCCAACCGGTTTGCCGATTCGGTACGTATCCGAGCAGTTCACTCATAACGGCTTGGTACACGTCGTAAGGATAGACGCCTTCGATTTTGAGCGCCTCGTCACGGGTGACGAACGTCATGGCAGGAAGTGATTCGATTTCCCAGTCTTTTAATATTTGATGGTCGACAGCGAGGGCGCTCAAGAGTTGATCCGACTGCATATCTGCCGCCAACTCATCGATATCGAGCCCGTATCCGGCGTAAGAGCGCGCAATCTCCCACAGGTCGGCATCGTTAGAAGCGTCCTTCGTAAAGGCGTCGTTAATATGAAGGTGACGCAAAAAACGCATCGCATGGCGTTTTCCTTGTAATTCCATAGCCTTGATCATCGTGAGAAGGCGAACCTCTTCCTGACATCCGCCAACACAACTAGGAACTGTCGAGACCATCCGAAAACGAATCAAGTGTCCGTATTCGAGCTCGAGTTTTTTAATGAGTGTCATCACGTGGAAACCGTCGGGATCAGAGATGTCCATGAAATAGAATAACTCTAATGGCTTATATGTTACTTGGATAGAAGATTCTTCCAGTGAACAGGATGACTCATTACATTGTTCAAGTTCCATTGTGTCGCCTCCTCTCGTAAACAAAATCAACTATATCGTATGCTCATTGTAGCAACGAAAAAAAAAGGTTGGCAACGTATCTGCTCAACCTTCACTCCGTCTCATCTTTTCTTCCATGAATCGGACGATTTTATTTTTGGCCGGACGTAACGGGATACTGTGGCTCGAGAGCAGCTGTTCAAACGCGATTCGGCCTGCCGTTTCGTCCGTCACTTCGAATTCTATTTCGTAATCACAAATCTCCAAATAATGACTTTCATCGAGCACGAGCAGACCGTCTGCCGTCTCGATTTCAGCACGCTTCGTCTCGAGCCGGCCCAAATGCTCGAGCGGTCCGGTCAAATTGAACGTGGCGAGGGCTTGTTTCATCTGTTCGTCGTGGACGATGCCGTACTTGAACAAATTTTCCGCCGCTTCTTCATTGATCGGTGCATGCGTCTCGAGCAGTCCGACATCGTGCGGTTGTTTGAGCGTCAAAACTTGACCGGTCTTCTTCTCACGGATGCGCAAGGCCGCGCCTTGGTTGCGCAGTTCAAACGTGGGTGTATCGAAATAATCGTTGGCTTGCCATTTGACTTGGTCGGATAACTGATACGATTCGAGCAACGTCTCATACTCATCTTTCGTCAGCATCGATTTAAACTCAATTTCCACTTCTTGGGTCATTCGTCATCGCTCCATTCTATGAACAATTGTTGGTTTATGATACCATACAATCGGATACATACGGAAAAATGCAAGGTTTTCCGAAACGAACGAAAGTGGTGACAGCATATGCAATCAGTGGACTGGGATCAATTTTTAGTGCCGTATCAAATTGCGGTCGATGAACTGAAAGTGAAGTTTAAAGCGATCCGTAAGCAATACAACTCGCAAAATGACCATTCTCCAATCGAGTTTGTTACCGGCAGGGTCAAGCCGGTCGGAAGCATCCTCGAGAAAGCGAAACGAAAACAGATCGCCTATGATCACTTGTCGACCGAGATGCAAGACATCGCCGGGCTTCGAATCATGTGTCAATTTGTGGATGATATCGTGCAGGTCCTCGAGCTGTTGCACCACCGGACCGACTTTAAAATCGTAGAGGAACGGAACTACATCACGAATCAAAAAAAATCGGGTTATCGATCGTATCACATCATCATCGAATACCCGGTCCAGACGATCCACGGGGAATTCCCGACGCTCGTCGAAGTCCAAGTCCGGACGCTCGCGATGAACTTTTGGGCGACAATCGAGCACTCGTTGAACTATAAATACGATGGCGACATGCCGCAAGAAGTCCAAGAACGGCTGCGCCGGGCCGCGGAGGCGGCGTTTTTGCTCGATGCTGAGATGAGTCAGCTCCGCGTCGAGATTCAAGATGCGCAGCAAGTGTTTCGTGATAAAGAAATGAACGTCCAAACGGACCAAGACTAGGGGGGTGAGTGTATGCAGTTTGCGATTGTGTCAAGGGGAGATGCGCGTTCCGCGGAAATCGCGCGTGAGTTGACAGACAAGTTGACCGAGGCGGGACATTCCGTCTCGGAACAACCTCGGATCGTCGTTTCGGTCGGTGGGGACGGGACGATGCTACAGGCGTTCCATGAATATGTCGACCGGCTAGACGACACGCTTCTCGTCGGCATCCATACGGGCCATCTCGGTTTTTACGCGGACTGGCAGCCGGACGAGCTCGATGAATTGACAGAGATGATCACGAGCGAATCGTTCGAACCGGTATCTTATCCGCTCGTCGAAGTGTTGATCGACTATGAGGACGGGACGACGGAGCGGCAGTTGGCGATGAACGAGTGTACGAT
Source organism: Exiguobacterium sp. SH5S4 (assembly GCF_004337045.1). Taxonomy (NCBI): domain Bacteria; kingdom Bacillati; phylum Bacillota; class Bacilli; order Caryophanales; genus Exiguobacterium; species Exiguobacterium sp. SH5S4. The sequence goes on along the minus strand of NZ_SJUQ01000006.1, from coordinate 32,036 downwards.
TAAAAATTACAAGCGCACGCTCGTGTGTGACTTGTCGATCCGTGACGATTACTTTGAAACGTTCCGCGGAGACGGGCTTTGCATCTCGACACCGTCCGGCTCGACCGCCTATAATAAAGCGCTCGGCGGTGCGATCGTCCATCCATCGATCGAGGCGATCCAAGTGACCGAGATGGCGTCGATCAATAATCTCGTCTACCGGACGATCGGCTCACCACTGTTGTTGCCGAAGCACCACCAAGTCAAAATCAAACCGCACACGAAAACGGAGTTTGAGCTCGCGTTCGACCATCAGGAAGCACTGTCGTGGTCGAACGTCCAGTCGATCCGTTGCGCGGTCGCGAGAGAAAAAGTGACGTTCGCCCGGTTCCGCCCGTTCCCATTTTGGCGTCGGGTGCGCGAATCGTTCATCGAGGAAGGGAAGTAACATATGTACGGTTTTACATTACGTCGTGTCGCGGAGACGAACGTCCCGCTGCGCGATTTTTTGATGGGGGATTGTGGCATCTCACGCAAGATGTTGACGCAAGTCAAACACGGTGGCCTCATCTTAGTGAACGGGGAGCCGCGGACTGTTCGCTTTGATGTGTCGAGCGGCGATGAAGTGACGGTTCATTTTCCGCTTGAGCAGCCAGCGGAAACGATGGTCCGTTCGCGGCGTCCGCTCACGGTCATCTACGAGGACGACTATTTGCTCGCCGTCGATAAGCCGGCAGGCATCGCGACGATCCCGTCTCGGCTTCATCCTGACGACACGCTTGCGAACGCTGTGCTCGGTTACTATGAACGAATTGGATTGCACTCGGCGATTCATGTGATCAATCGGCTCGACCGGGATACGTCTGGTGTCGTCTTGTTCGCTAAATATGCGTACGTGCACCATCGCTTCAGCGAACTTCAAAAGCGAGGTGGTTTGTCCCGGACGTATATCGCCCTCGTCGAAGGATTGGTCGAACGACAGACGATTGATGCGCCGATCGGTCGGGCCGAACACTCGATCATGGAACGCGTCGTCACAGACGACGGGCAACGAGCCGTCACACACGTCCGTCACGTCGAGTCGCAAGGTGACTATGCGGCGTTGACGATTCAACTCGAGACCGGACGGACCCATCAGATACGCGTCCACATGCGCCACATCGGTCATCCGTTACTCGGGGATACCATGTATGGCGGACGTCCCGTGCTCGCCCGTCACGCGCTTCACAGCTCGTCTGCCGCGTTCGATCATCCGTTGACAGGGAAGAGTATTGTAATCGAAGCGGCTTACCCCGACGACTTTCAACTTGAACACGAGTGAACAAAACATAGCCCCGCGCTCAAATGAGTGCGGGGCTGTTTTCAATCGTCGTCAAACATATACGTTTTTGATTTTGAGGCGACGTTCATGACGAGCCCGATGGCAATCATGTTCATGATGATCCCGGTACCCCCGTAACTGATGAACGGCAAGGTTAGGCCGGTGATCGGGAGGACACCGATTGTCATTCCGATATTTTGGAAGATCTGGAACGTGAACATGGCGATGACGGCGGTCACGATGTAACTTCCGAACGGACTGCTCGCTTCGAGCGCGATATGAATCATCCGGTACAAGAACAAGAAGAAGACGATAATCACGATTGCTGCACCGATAAAACCATAATGCTCAGCGATGACGGCGAAAATAAAATCGGTCTGCGACTCTGGTAGATAGACTAAACCTTGACCATAGCCAGTTCCGAACATTTGACCAGAACCGATGGCTTGAAGCGATTTGATCAACTGGAACGCTAAATCGTCAGAGTACTCATATGGGTAAATCCATGCTTGGAAACGATTCAAGGCGTGGCCCGGAACGAAGCTTTGAAGCACCTCGAAATGCGAGAAAAACAAGTACATGAACCCACCGATCGTCACGGCGGCAGCGCTAAATAGGCCGAGCAACCACTTCCAACCGATCCCTGACACGATGATGATGGCACCGAGCATCGTGATTAAAACAAGCCCGGTCCCTAAGTCTGGTTGCGTGACAATCAGCCCAAGAGGTGGGATGGCGAGTAATACTAGTTTCATTAACAGCCACGCATCCTGTTGAGACGAACCGTAACGTTTATTGTGGTCGTAGACGATTGTGGCCATGGAAATAAGTAAAAACAACTTCATGAATTCAGCTGGTTGAAAACTAAAACCAGGCACATTGTACCATCCATACGCCCCATTAATATTTGGAACGAGTGTGGTATCCCGGAGCGGAATTAAGCCAACTAAAAGCAATAAACCAAAGGAATAGAGATACCAATGAATTTTTCGCAACTGCTCGTATTCGATTGTCATGATGGCAAACATGGCAACGAATCCGATGATGTAACGGATTCCTTGATCGAAGGCGAAGTTAATATGTTGTAAACGAGTTGGCAACATCGGTTGTGCCGTGTAGATGGCACCAAGGCTGATGACCATCAAGAAAAAGACGATTGTCAGAAGTGTCGTGTCTAAACTTTTTAAATAAGATTGAATGTGGTTCATGATGAAGTCGTCTCACCCTTTCTATACGTAGTTTATCTTACCGTAACTATAAAAAATCGCAATACGTTACGAGGCGGTTGACAAAACAGACACCATTCTGTAATCTGATAACAGATGTTATAACCAGGTACTAAAAAGGGGAGTTCACAATGTCAATTTATCCAACGTTAACGAACAAGACGTACGTCGTCATGGGGATTGCCAATAAACGCTCGATCGCTTGGGCGATCGCGAAAACGCTCGACGCGGCAGGAGCGAAGCTCGTGCTCACTTATGCGTCTGAACGTTTCAAGTCAGGTCTCGAATCACTCGCTGCTGAATTGAGCCAAGAAGCACTGTTGCTTGAGTGTGATGTCACGAACGATGAAGCGATCGACACGACGTTCCGTTCGATCCATGAGCAAGTCGGTCTGATTCAGGGGATTGCGCATTCAATCGCTTTCGCGGATAAAGAAGCGTTGCGCGGTGAATTCTCGGAGATGACGCGCGGTCAGTTCGCACAAGCGCTCGATATTTCGGCGTACAGTTTGACGGCGGTCGTCAAGGCGGCAAAACCTTACTTCGCAGAGAACGCTTCGGTCATCACGCTCACGTATCTCGGAGGGGAACGGGTCGTACCGAACTATAACTTGATGGGTGTCGCTAAGGCCGCGCTCGATTCGAGCGTCAAATATTTGGCGAACGAATACGGCCCGCAAGGCGTGCAAGTCAACGCGATTTCGGCTGGACCGATTCGGACGTTGTCGGCGAAAGGTGTCGGCGACTTTAACAGCATCTTGTCTGAACTCGAGCAAAAGGCACCACTGCGCCGGAACGTCTCGGCCGAAGAAGTGGCCTCGACCGGTCTGTTCTTGTTATCGGGTATGGGGAGTGGCATCACGGGAGAAGTCATCCACGTCGACAGCGGCTACCATATTTTATAAGTTTGGGAAAGGGCGCGTAAATGCGCTCTTTTTGTATTATAGCGTAACCGTTTGGGGTAAGGACTTGTGAGGGAGGGAAGATCATGGGTCCTTATCAGATTGATTTTACGGTCGTCCAATATGGGAATCGCCAGGTCCAACCGACAGAACGGGCGAACATCGAACCGGTCACTCGCATCCAGCGGGTCCAACGGATTATTCCGCGTCAAGAAGAATGGTTAGAAGCTGAACAAGAAAAAAGCCCCGGTCGTTTCGTCGACCGGAGCGTATAATATTAACCTCGGAACCGGAACGTCTCATAGACGTTCCATGTTTCGTTTTCGAGCTCATACATGACGGCCATACGGTTGATTGTCTCTTCAAAATGGACTTGTTCCATCCGCATCCGTTCGAGCACATCGAACAGCTCGGCGTCGGTCAAATCTTGTCCGATCGTGATATGCGGGAGGAACTCGTACTTCGGAGGCTGATCGAGTGCACCTTCGTGTAAGCGAGTTTGTAGCGCTTCGAGTTCGCGCGTCGGTAACACTTTTAAGTAAAGGACGTTGTTCGTCGGCGCGAACGAGCGGGCACCGTCGATCTTCAACTGAATCGGCTTCGTCGTTTCAGCGATTTGTTGTAAATACTCGAGCACTTTTGGTAACTCGGCTTCGTCGACTTCGGTACGTTCTTTGATCGTCACGTGTGGCGAAATCAAAGCGTACTTCGTATCGTAACGTTTTCGATACGAGTTGGCGAAGTCTTGAACTTGTTTTGATGGAAATAAGACTACCCCAATCTTCATTCCAGTTCCCCCTTTATGAATGGTCTACTAGTTTATGATGACCGATTTATCGAATGAAGTCAAAGTGGGCTTAGTGTTTTTTTTCAAGTTTTCAGTATAATAGAGAATGAGTACTTCGAGACATGCTTTTCTCGAGATGAAGGGATGTGACGCGGGTAATTGCCCGCAACAATTATGAAACAAGTACCACACTCACGAGACGTAACAGAGGCTGCACGGGCCCGTTTGATTGAACGGGGCGTATCGATCGAATCGATCGCAGAGATCGTTTACCAAATGCAGGCGCCCTATTCACCACACTTATCATTAAAAGACTGCATCGAGTCGGTTGAGGCCGTCCTTGAGAAACGCGAACTCCAACACGCGATTCTCGTCGGTTCAGAGCTCGATATGTTAGCCGAAAAAGGGCAGTTGTCAGAACCGCTCCTTTCAATCGTCGCTTCAGATGAAGGTTTATTCGGCGTCGATGAGACGATCGCGATCGGGGCCGTCAACACGTACGGATCGATTGCCGTCACGACGTTCGGTTACTTAGATAAAGCGAAGATCGGGATCATCAAGCAGCTCGATACGAAGATGGACGACGGTCAAGTTCATACGTTCATGGACGACCTTGTCGGTGCGATCGCGGCTAACGCATCGGGCCGTCTCGCGCACCGGTTGCGCGACATGAACGATTTCGGTGAAGACGAGATGCGTGGACGCAAAGGATTATATTGATGCATCGCGCAAAAGCAATGACAATCGCCGGGACGCTTGGCTTCGCCATCGTCTCGGTGATTGTCATTTTAGGTGGGGCGGTTTCGCTCGACGGGTTCGTCTATCGGACTGTCGCGCCGTTGTCTGGCCCGCTGTTTGTCTATGTGACGGAACTCGGCAGCGTGAAGGTGTTGATCGCCCTTGCCTTTGTCGGCATGCTTTATTGGTTATGGCGCGGGGACAAACTTGAAGCGTTCCGGTTACCGCTCGTCGTCATCGGGACGTTAGTTGTGACTCAACTATTGAAGCGAGTGTACGGGATCGACCGGCCGCTCATCGATGCCGCTCTCGATGCGACGACGTATAGTTTTCCGAGCGGGCACGCCTCGGGTTCGCTCGCCTTGTACGGTTTGCTCGCTTTTAGTTTATACCGGCGAAAGTACTCGCCCGTTTGGGTCGCGGTGCTCGTCGTGCTACTCGTAGCCGTCTCGTTCAGTCGGGTCATTTTAAACGTTCACTATTTCAGTGACGTCATGGGCGGATGGCTCGTCGCGTTCACGGTGATTGCCGGATCAGAATGGATTATAGGGAGGAAGAATCGTTGATACTCGTGTCTGAAGTTGAAAGTTGGTTGTTTATGGGAAGGGATCAAGCGGACGCGGCGAGTTCGCCGACGATATTGGTCGAAAAAGATGCGACTGGCGCGAAGTCATTTGCGTCGATGCGGACGTTGTTTCAATTGAAGAAATGGACGGGACAACGCCGTTTCGTTCCGCTCCTATCATGTGATGAAACGGGCTATCGCGCCTATGAGGTGTTTCATGTCGACGCGAAGCCACCGTTCGCGCTGCTCGAGCACGGACGTGTTCTGTTGAAAGATAATGAGATGGACGCGGCCTATGCAGCAGCTCTTGCGAACGAGGGAACAATGTCTGCGGATGAAGTGATCACGTTTGCTTCCGACTACATCGAAGCAGCACTCGGTGAACCGGTCGTGCTCGCAATCAATCGAGAGATTCCGTCGCATGCACACGTGCCGATGGAACTGTTCGTACCGGGCGACGCGATTCAAACGGGTGAGTACTTATTTGCCTGGGCGAACGAAGCACAGAAGGAAAGGAATGAAGCAAAATGAACGAGTGGGAACAAAAGGTCAAAGCGTTACTCGACGGCTCAATCGATGAGTTGCTCGTACCGAAAGACGACTTTTTGACAGTACGGTCACTGTTGATCGAGAAAGAGTGGTTGTTCCAAGTCGTGGGCGCCGCCAAACATGGGGGCGTCACCATCTATCGGAGAAATGAACAAAGCGCGCCCTCCTCATGAGGACGCGCTTTTATTAAGCGTTTGAAGCCAATTTGATTTTTTGTCGTTTTAATTTGTGGAGTAGCCATGCATATAGCACTTCACAAGAATGGTGAGGAAGGGTCAGTTCCACGAGTGGGCGCGACTGACCGAATATAGTGAAGCGCGAATGGTCCTCGTCGAGCATCGAGACTTGAATATCGGTCGCTTCTTGAAGCGAAATCCGCTGCTCGCCGGCAATTGCGTCTTTTAATTTCAGCATGTTTCCATTCGTCGCAAACTTGGTGAACGAAGAAATTCCCTGTACTTTCAGTTGTTCCATTTCGTAGATCTATCCATCGACAGATGAATAGATTTTCACCTCGCTTTCTCTATATTGCCTTCCGTCCCTCCAGAAGGTTATTCCTAGTATACCGTCCTGTCGTTAAAAGAAAAGACTTAATTTAACGAAAAATTAAGACAATTTGTTATCAATTTTTAAAAATAACGATAAAGTCGTTGGACAAAGCGATTTGGAACGAAATAAAGACGAGCGCAATAGCAAAAAAGAGCCTGAATTGTACAGGCTCTTTTGACTTTCATACACGTATGAACTTAAAATCGTTCGATTTCCCATGTTCGGCGGCGATAGGTCAATTGCCCTTTTAAGGCGATCGATTCTTTTTTGGCGTCAAAGTCTTCTTCAAGCACAGACATGTCCTCGTATCGTCCGGCGACGTAAAACGAGATGGCGACTTGTCGATTGAACAGACTGCGTTTCGTGTGGTCGAAATCGATAATCAGCCCTTGTGGGGATAAAGCCACGATTTCATCGATGACAGGCAGCGGGATCGGGACGAAGCTGATATTACGGATGTCACGATCGAGTTTACTTTGAAGCACGCTTTGCAGGAACTGATTGATCGTCGACCAGTCTTTTATGTAGAGGCTACTGTGACGATCGTTCGACTCGTTGAAATAAGCGATCTCATTTTGAATCGAGTTGAGGAACGGCGCTTTCAGCCCTCGTTCCATGTGGCTCAAAAACAATATTTCCGCAATCTCATGGTCTGATAATGACTCGAGTAAATTATAGTCGGGAAAATCGATGGCGGTGAAACTCGTCTGGTTATTCAAATATTTCGTCGAGAACGTTGAGAGTTCGTGTGCCTCGATATAGCGAAACCTCGTCCGGGATGATTGTCTCATCCCTTTAATGTCTGTTCGACAGATGATCATCGGTCGGGCGAGTGATAACGCTTCGACGACATCCGTCAGTGTCACCCCATGAAGGGTAAAACGTTGTAGTTCCCGGTCTTGTTTAATGTAGAACAACTGTTTTGACATATTAATCCCCTCAGTTCGAAGTCACTACAATTTGATTTTAGCAAATCCGTCCCGAGTGTGCCATGTTGGAGCGGTCGAGATGATTGAGATGATGGTTTTTGAGGAAAACTAGGTATAATTAGAGAAAAGGTAGAAGAAAGGCGGGTTCAGCATGTGGGGGTTGAAGAAGAGTTTTCCAGAGCTCGCTACAGATCGCTTTATCCTGAGAGAACTCGAGCCTAGGGACGCACGGGCACTCTACGTGATTCTCTCGACCGAGGAAGTCATGCGCTATTACGGATCGGATCCGTTGCTTGCCGTATATGAGGCGAAGAACGTCATCGCCTATTTTAAAGATCAATTCCAACAAGGGAAAGCGATTCGATGGGCGATTTGTGACCGTGTGACCGATGAACTCGTCGGGACGATCGGCTTTCATAACTGGACGCCTCAATACTTCAGGGCTGAAATCGGATTTGAAGTCGCGCCTAGTTATTGGCGCAGAGGTGTCGCCTTTGAAGCGGCGACAGCCGTCATCGGGTATGGGTTCGACGAGTTCAAGTTTCACCGGATCTCGGCGCTCGTCGCGCCAGAGAACGATGGGTCAAATCGGTTGGTGCGAAAGCTCGGCTTCACCGAGGAAGGCTTGCTACACGACTACGCTTACAGTCACGGCCGTTTTATGGACTTGACGATGTACCGTCTACTAAAAGACGAATGGTCACAGAGAGGGAGATGACGATGAGACAAGTTGTATTGCTTCACGGCCTATGTGGGTCACCGGATTATTTTGACGAGCTCGTCCCGATGCTTGAAGCGGATGTGTACGCGTTGACGCTTCCGGGACATGATGACACCGAATCGGGTCCCGAGACGATCGATCAATTCGCGGATTGGGTGATCAAAGAGATTCGTTTGCGCGAGCTCGATCGTCCGGTCGTACTGGGACATTCGTTCGGCGGATACATCACGACGAACCTTGTTCGACGCTATCCGGATGAATTATCGGGCTTCGGGTTGATTCATTCGACGGCCGGCGCGGATTCGGATCAAGCGAAGGCGAAACGAAACGCCGCGATTGAGAAAGTGATCGAAGAAGGTGTCCATCCGTTCATCGACGAGATGATCCCAGGCGTGTTCGCCCCGGATTCTGGTCAGACACTCATCGAACGTGCGAAACGAATCGGCTTCAAGATGTCGAAAGAAGGAATCATTTCAGCTCAAGAAGCGATTCGGGACCGGAATGACGAGACAGGAACGGTGCGCGAGACGAACCTGCCCGGATTGTTTATTTACGGCTCGAAAGACCCGAACATGGACGCGGAACGAGCTTTCATAGGGGCGGAGCGTCATACAAAACAGACGGTGCAAGCCAGTCATATGGGGATGATGGAGACGCCTGAAACCGAAGCGCAACTCATTAACGCTTGGCTCGACGCGGAAGTGCGCTCGGTGCATAAGTTCAAGCTGATCGCCGTATCAGGAAGTTTGCGTAAAGCATCGTTCAATACGGCGCTACTTCATTCGATCATCGAACTCGGTCGTGATCGGTTTGACGTGGAGGTCGCATCCATCGAATTGCCGCTCTATAATGACGACTTGATCGACCCGGATGAACCGGACGTCGTTGTCGCGTTCAAGCAAGTGGTTAGAGAAGCGGACGGTCTGCTCGTTGTTACCCCCGAATACAATCACAGCATACCCGGCGTCTTAAAGAATGCGATCGACTGGCTATCACTCGAACCGGGAACGCCGCTTCGTGATAAACCGGTCTTGATTGCCGGTGCCTCGCCAGGCATGCTCGGGACGGTAAGATGCCAAGTCCACCTCCGACAAGTATTTGCCACAAATCGGGCAAACGTTTTACCAGGAAACGAAATCTTTATCACGCATTGCAAAGAGAAGATTGGTGCTAAAGGACTTGAACATGAACCGTCAATCCAACAAATTGATAGAGTGTTATCTGAGTATTATAATTGGATTGATTTTTGGAAGCGTAACGCAAAAAAATAACTTGAAGTCACGACCTTTGTCTGATAGAAATGAATTGTGAAAACAAACACAAAGGGAGCGACAACACATGGAAACGTATATCGAACTGTACAACGGCGGCGAGTTAGGGGACCAGGCAGTCATCAATGACGGGATGACGTTCGGCCGGGTCACGATTGTGGAATTATTTTATCAGACGAACCACATCTTCGGTTACGTGAAAGCTGACGGGGAGAAACGCTTCTTCCTAGAACCGATTGCTGGAGATGACACGTTCGACGTCGAAGGAGAGCGCTATTCCCTCCAACAGTTCATCGCCCTATTTTGATGTTCACGACGCAAGCGACTCGCTTGCGTTTTTTTGTTGTTTTCGTCACGATTGGTGTGAGGTGATGAAGATGAAACTTGTGGCAATTGAACCAACGCCAAGTCCGAACAATTTAAAGATCATTGTCGAACCGGCTTTTTCTGGCCGCGGGATCACATATGACAAGGCGAGTCAAGACGTCCCGGAGACGATCCGAGACATCATCGCACTACGAGGCGTCAAATCGGTATACGCCGTCTCTGATTTTTTAGCGGTCGAACGGCATCCGAAACACGATTGGCACGACGTCATGAACGACATCCGTCGTGCGTTCGGCGAAGACGTCGCTGAAGGAGAAGCGAGCCAGTTGACGGCAGACTATGAGCCGGTCCACGTATCAGTCCAGTTCGTATTAGACGTCCCGATGCAGTTGAAACTCGTCAAAGGTGACGAGGAGAAACGGGTCGGTTTGTCTAAACGTTTTGTCGACGCAGCGATGCAAGTGCAGCAGCAAGTGAAAAATGTCATTCAAGATCGCCGCTGGGTCGAACAAGCGCCTCGCTACGGAGAGCTTGAAGACGTGAGCGGCGTCGCCCAAGAAGAACTTGAAGCGGCCTATCCAGAAGATCGCGTTGCTCGGATTGTCGCCCGTGCTTTCGGGCGCGAAGCGGATTACGAGGCCAACGTGTCGCAACTCCAGTCGGAAGACTGGAAAGCACGGATGGCATTCTTGGATGAACTGCAAATCGAACCGGAGAACATGAATTACTTCCGCCGGGCACTCGAGGACAAGGTGATGGCGATCCGTCGTCAAGCAGTCGTCATGATTGGTATGTTTGAAGAAAATCGGGAGGATTACGTCACCTATATCGAGCAGGCACTCGTCGATCCGTCACCGATTGTGAGACGGACCGCGGGGGACACCGTCTCTGATTGGGCGTTGTCAAAATCTCAGCCATCGATGATCGAGGCGCTCAAAGATAAAAGTAAGCTTGTCCGCTGGCGGGCCGCCCGTTTCCTATTTGACTGTGGGGACGAGCAATCGGTGCCGGCACTTACAATCGCCGAACAAGACCGTGAATTCGAAGTCGCCCTTCAGGCAAGGCTCGCCAAAGAGCGAATTACGAGCGGAGAAACGGCACTCGGAACGGTATGGCAACAAATCTCGAACCGTTCGAAATAAACCATTCGACAAGCCAAGTTTGTTCAAATTTACAGTTATAGGAAGTGAGAGGAGTTCGCTTGGCGAATTGCCTCTCTTTTTCGTTTGTCCTTACATAATTCAACCAATCGGTTAACAATCGGTGCCAGTTATTCGACAGACATGTCGAGCTCGGGGCGGGACTGTCGAACGAAAAGACGTTTTTATTTGAATAACGTTGGTACACTGAATGTATCTTATATGGACAAAGGAGCCACACTCATGATTCTTTTTGCAGAAACAACTGAACTCGTAGCTTACAAAGAAGTGGTCGATGGCACGATCACCGTCACTTTTGAGACGATTCATAGTGAGACGTTCTCAATCTCTGCACAAGTTCGTTCTGACATCGACGTCGCTGACTCGTTGTTCGTGACCGGTTGGCAGCAATACGTGGAAAACCTACAAGTTTCTTAAAAAAGGTAAATAATATAGGGAAATCCATTACAAACGTCTGCACGAACGTATACACTAGTGCTATAGACGTTTTTTTTATTTTGTTGAGGAGAGTGGAATACGTGAAAAAAACTTGGTTGCTAGTCGTGGTCGCTACGATGATGCTCGTGGTGGCGGCGTGTGGTAAAGAAGAAGCAACTCCGAGCGATGTGGACGGGAACTCGTCGGCAGCTCCAGCTTTATTGACGCTTGAGACGGACGCGAGCTACAATGCCGATTTAAAACAATTATCGGCGACGGTTTCGATGACGAACCCGAATGAAGGACCGGTCAAGGTGACCTTCAATTCATCGCAACGTTTTCAGTTGACGGTCATGAACGGAGAAACGACCGTTTTTGATTATGGCAGCGAATATATGTTCACTGAATCAATTATCGAAGAGACGTGGGAACCGGGTGAGACGAAAGTGTTTGACGAAGTGTTCCCGCTCACACTCGAGAGCGGAGAGTATACGGTTGATTTCGTCAGCCTCGCTCAAGTCGAAGGTGCACCAGAGATGGCGGCCACCGATCAAAAGACGTTATCAGTTGAAGCGGTAGAGGCGCCGCCTGCGGAAGAGCCTTCTGAAGAACCAACGGATGAGTCGAGCGAGCAACCGGCCCAGACGGACGGTGCGTTCAGCGATGTCTCGATTAAGAGAAACGGGAATTTGATTGAAGTGGCTGGGTACACGAACGTCGAGGAGTTCGAATGGAGTGTCTCGGACGGGCACAACGTGTTTGCGCAAGGGGCGTCGCAACCGACGGCCGGCGGCTTCACGTTCGGCGTGTTATTAGACGAGGAACCGACATCAGGGCAGTCGCTCTTCCTAGAGATGACACCGATCGGCGGAGACGTCGCATCGTTCCGCATTCAATAAGCGTTAGACGGAAACTCACGTTTCCGTCTTTTTTTTGGTAATCAAACGTATTGACGACAAAACCAGATTGTCAGACAATAAGGCAAACCGACTTACAAACAAGGAGGAAACGAAAGATGCAACAACACATCATCGAATCGACTCATGTGAAATCGCACATCGATCCAGTTCAAGAAGTCCGCCGACGAATCGACTTTTTAAAAACGTACGTCAAACGTGTGGGGGCGAAAGGACTCGTCCTCGGCATTTCAGGTGGACAAGACTCGACACTCGCGGGCAAGTTATGCCAACATGCGATGGAAGAGTTGCGGGCTGAGACCGGCGGCGACTATACGTTTTATGCGGTCCGCCTCCCATACGGCGAACAACATGATGAAGACGACGCCAAGCGGTCACTCGATTTCATCCGGCCTGACAAGACGTTCACCGTCAACATCAAGCCGGCCGTCGATGCTTCGGTCGAGGCGTTCAAACAAGCGACGACGCTCGAACTCGGCGATTTCCATAAAGGAAACACGAAAGCGCGTGAACGGATGAAAGTCCAATATGACATCGCAGCGACGTTCGGGGCGCTTGTCGTCGGGACTGATCATGCGGCAGAGTATGTAACTGGATTTTATACGAAGCACGGGGACGGGGCAGCCGATTTGACGCCGCTTACGGGACTGAGCAAGCGACAAGGGAAAGCGTTGCTCCATGAGCTCGAAGCGCACGAGAGTCTGATTTATAAAGTGCCGACGGCTGACCTCGAGGACGACAAACCGGGTCTTCCCGATGAAGTCGCACTGGGGATGACGTATGACCAACTCGACGATTATTTAGAAGGGAAAGCCGTCGACCCGGCTATCGCCGAGCGGATCGAGACGATCTTTAAACGGTCGCGCCATAAGCACCATATGCCGGCGTCGCTCTATGACGAGTGGTGGCAATGAGCTAATTGAACTACCCCCACCTACGCTTTGCTTAGAGGTGAAGGATTCCTGAGTTATCCGACCTATCAGCCGGAACCTAATCAGGCTAACCCCGTCGTCCCGACGATTGAAAGTTGATCTTGTCCGTTTCTTTAGTGCGGATGCCTACTTTGCTTGGTTTTCGCTACTTCGGTCATCCGCTAGGTGAACGTTGAAGATTTTACGTGACAGACGAACTTCCTGCCACAACCCTATATCTTCAGTTTTCAAGGAACGTGACACTTATTTTTTTACCTGATTTCAGGAAGTTCAAACACGATGTCGAACCATTGATGTATCGAAAGACACGCCTGGTTCGAAGGCGATTCATCTCCCACTTTCACTAGGGCTTCGCCCGCGTCGTTTAGAAGTGGGAGTATTCTCGCCTAATTTTGATAAAGAGGAGACACGGTCGTATTTCGACCGTGTCTCCTCTTTCCATTCAACGAGCAGTACGTTTTGGAACGAATTGAATGACTAAAATCAGCGTGAACGCGATGAAGCTCAAGAGCGGGATCGTGACGAACCCGAAGTAGTTCACCCAACGGATGAGACAGTCGTTGCTGCAAAACGCATCCCCGTTCGGAATCCGTTCGAGCACGACGTGGTATAGGCTGATCAGCCAGCCGGCACCGGCCATCAGTCCGATGAAGAGACGGTTGAGCTCACGGTTCGTCAACATGATGGTCAAGTAATAAATCGCGAGCGGGTACATGAATATGCGCTGAAACCAGCACAGCTTGCAGGGCAGATAAAGCATGACTTCGGAGAAGTACAAACTTCCGAGCGTCGCGACGGTCGCGACAATAAAGGCAAAATGATGACGTTGCATACGATTTCCTCCTGACGACTCAAAAATTGCGAATGAACATGATATGATACAGGTTAGCAACAATGAATTTAGTATACAGTCTTAGAAACGATATAGAAACAGGTGACGTCATGCAAGTATCAGAAGTGGAAGTGTTGATCGTCCTCGCCGAAGAGTTGAATATGAGAAAAGCCGCCGAGCGGTTGTTCGTCTCCCAACCGGCTTTAAGCCAACGCCTCGTCACGATCGAGCATCAGTGGGGCAAGAAGATTTTCGTCCGCTCGACGCGAGGCCTCGCCCTCACCCCGGACGGTGAGAAAATCATCGACTTCGCGAAAAAGATGTATAGCGAAGAGCAAGAACTTCGGGGAGAGTTGACGGCCAAGCAAGGCGAAGTGTATGGGACGCTCAAAATCGCGGTCGCCTCGATCATGGGACAGTATTGGTTGCCCCGCGTCTTGAAACGATTCATGGAACGGTATCCGTCCGTCCGGGTCAAGCTCGTGACAGGATGGTCGAGCGAGATGATGCGCTATATGCTCGAAGAGAGTTTCCATATCGGGATCATTCGCGGTAATCCGGACTGGCGCGGAGAAAAGATGAAACTGTTCTCAGATTCACTTCACCTCGTTGATATGCGGATGACCGATTTAAAGCAGTTGAAAAATAACGAGCGCTCGTTCATTCAGTTTAAAAGTGACTCGACCTATTATCAAGAAATCCTTGAATGGTGGCAAGAGCGGTTCTCGAGTCCTCCGCTCACAACGCTCGTCGTCGATCAAATCGAGACGTGCAAACAGATGGCGCTGCATGGGATTGGTTTTGCCATCTTGCCGGAGTCGACGATTCGCGATGTCGAGGCGATCAATAAGATCCCGCTCACGTCGTCGAACGGGACACCGCTCGTGCGTGACACGTGGATGTTGTCGACCGACTCGATGCTCGAGCTCGCGCAAGTGAAAGCGTTTTGGGAAATCGTTGAAGAAGTGACAAAGGAGAGTGTGGAATGAGTTGGGCCATAGAAGCTAGAAGACAGTTACATTTGATTCCAGAACCGGGTTACAAAGAGTTTAAAACACAAGCGACGCTTGAGGAGTTGATTCGTTCGTTTAACTCGTCACGGGTCCATATCTCGCATTGGCGCACCGGACTGTTCGTGCGTGTCGACGGTCTTGTCGGCGATAAGACGATCGGGTATCGGGCCGATATGGACGGATTGCCGATCACGGAAGAGACGGGACTTGAGTTCGCCTCGGTCCATGAAGGCATGATGCATGCCTGTGGCCATGATGTCCATATGGCAATCGCGCTCGGCTTGATCAAACGCGCAATCGAAGAGCCGCTCGATCATCATCTCGTCGTCTTCTTCCAACCGGCCGAAGAAGGGCCGGGCGGTGCGGAACCGATGGCGATGTCGGAGTTGTTCTATCATTTCCGTCCTGACGCGATGTTCGGTCTCCACGTGGCGCCGGAATACCCGGTCGGCACGATTGCCTCACGGCCGGGCGTCTTGTTCGCGAGTGCACGTGAGCTCCACCTCACGATTCACGGCAAGGGTGGTCACGGCGCTTTCCCGCATGCCGGGATTGACGCTGTCATCGTTCAGGCGGCACTGATCATGCAGCTGCAGACAATCATCTCTCGCAACATCGACCCGATGGGGAGCGCCGTGATCAGTATCGGTAAAGTCGCTGCCGGCACGAAAGAGAACATCATCGCCGAGACGGCCAAGCTCGATGGGACGATCCGGGCCCTGTCGGATAAAGAAATGGTCGTCCTTGAGCGCCGGATCCGTCAAGTCATCGCCGGTGTCGAGATGACGTATAACGTCCATATCGACCTCGAGTTCGGCAACCGGTACCATGAAGTAGTGAACGACGAACGGTATTTGTTCCAGTTCGAGGAAGCGGTCGAAGACGTCGGCTATTCGTATAAGACGTGCGTCCCGGCCATGACCGGTGAGGATTTCGGCTATATGTTGAAACAAGTGCCGGGGTTCATGGTGTGGCTTGGGGTGAACGACATGGGTTCAGGTCTTCATCAAGCGACGCTCAATCCGGATGAGCGGGCGATCGATGTCGCGGTCGAACTGTTCGACCATTTCTTTAGAACGGTCATTGTGAAGTGAACGAAGCGGACGCGTTGCGGTTCGCTTTTTTTATTGGAATGTGTTGAATTGTGCTTCCGATGTGAGGAAAAAGGGAAATTATTATGATTGTAAAGCGTCGATATTGTTAAGCTTGTTCAAATGTGAACATTTTGCGAACTCAAGCATTGAGACATTACAGCGCTATATAAAATCATTATGATAGGGTTATCCAAAGGAAATCATCTGTGATGTTTCGTTTCACGCATCGGTGTGAAGCGCTAGAGAGAGATAGGAGGTAATCAATAGATGTTTCAAGATCCGGTCCTGATGAGTCGGGCGTTAACGGCACTCACGTTAGGCTTTCATGTGATTTTTGCCACAATCGGCGTCGGGGTTCCACTTTTAATTTTATTGGCAGAGTTTTTAGGTATTAAAAAGAAAGATCCGAAATACATCTTGATGGCTCGTCGGTGGTCGCGGGGCTATGTCGTGACCGTCGCGGTCGGTGTCGTCACCGGTACAGCCATCGGGCTGCAGTTATCACTGCTTTGGCCAAACTTGATGCGCGTCGCCGGTCAGACGATCGCGCTGCCGTTGTTCATGGAAACGTTCGCGTTCTTCTTTGAAGCGATCTTCCTCGGCATTTATTTGTACACGTGGGATCGTTTTAAAAACCCATGGCACCATATGCTGATCGGGATTCCAGTCGCCGTTGGTGCACTGTTCTCAGGTTTCTTCATTACGACAGTCAACAGCTTTATGAACCAACCTGTCGGATTTGACATCGTCGATGGAAAACTTGCGAACGTGAGTCCGCTCGATGCGATGTTCAGCCCGGCGATGCCGACGAAGATGGCGCACGTATTAACGTCTGCCATTTTGACATCGGCGTTCATCTTAGCGGCGATTGCGGCCGTGCAGTTATTGCGCCAACGTCGTAACCAGCTCGACAAATTGTCAGTCGAGTATCACAAAAAAGGTCTTCGTTTAACGATGACCGTCGCGCTCATCTTTGCGATTGCGACTGCGCTCGTCGGGGACTTCTCAGGTAAGTACTTGGCGAAGTATCAGCCGGATAAGTTGGCGGCGGCAGAGTGGCATTTTGACACCTCCTCCGAAGCCGAACTCATCTTGGGCGGATGGCTCGAAGACGATGGTGAAGGTGGTTACGAAGTACGCGGGGCCATTAAAATCCCTTATGCGTTGTCAATCTTAGCGGGCGGTGTCCCAAACTATGAAGTGACGGGTCTTAATGAATTTGCGAAAGAGGACCAACCGCCACTGTTCATCCACTATCTGTTTGATGCAATGGTCGGAATCGGGATGCTTCTTGCGCTTATCTCATTCCTGTTCGTCCTCGGACGCTATATTAAGCGATTGCCTCAATTCAGCAAACCGATGCTGATCGCGATTGCGGCGGGAGGCCCTCTCGCCATGATGGCAATCGAGTTCGGGTGGTTCTTCGCCGAGTTTGGCCGTCAGCCATGGGCGCTCTATGATTTGATGCGCACGAGTGAGGCAGCGACAACGTCGGCTAACGTAGGTTGGATGCTCATCGCCTTCGCGATCCTATATGCGGTTCTTGGCGTGGTCACAGTGCTCGTCTTGACACGTCTGTTCAAGGACAACCCAGTCGGGAAAGAACTAAAACAATCGGAACATCGCGGCGAAGCGATGTTTGCGGATGAAGTGTGATCGGAGGATATGACATGCAAATTCAAGAATTAGGGATTGCCGTATTATGGACGTTTTTATACGGCTATCTCATCGTTGCATCGATTGATTTCGGTGCCGGCTTCTTCGCTTTCTATAGTAAGTACACGAAGCGAGACCAAAAAATCAATCGCCTGATTCAACGGTATTTGTCGCCGACATGGGAAGTGACGAACGTCTTCTTCGTCTTCTTCTTCGTCGGAATCGTCGGGTTCTTCCCGGATACGGCTTACTATTATGGAACGGCCTTGTTAGTACCGGCCTCTGTCGTGTTGATTTTGCTCGCGATTCGCGGAAGTTTTTATGCGTTCGCGAACTACGGTTCGAAAGAGAGTACGTTTTACGTGTTCTTGTATGGTGCGACAGGTCTATTGATTCCGGCAGCGATGTCGACCGTGCTCACGGTCAGTCAAGGCGGATTCATTAACGAGACAGAGTCGGGTGTGTTCTTTAACGGATTGAAGTTGTTCACAAACTTTTACTCGTGGACAGTCGTGATCCTCGCGATCGTGTCGGTGCTCTATATTAGTGCGATGTTCCTCTTGTTCTATGCGGACAAGGCACGTGATGTCGAAGCAGTCGGCCTCGTGCGTAAGTGGGCGCTCTTCTGGAGTGTTCCGACGATCCTCGCTTCGGGACTCGTCTTCTTCGGCTTAAAGTCGCAGGCGGCATGGCATTATGAAAACATTTTGGCGGGTAACTGGTGGTGGTTCGCCGCGAGTTTCGTCTTCTTCATCATTGCCGTATCGTTCGTCTACTTGAAACGCAACTACGGACTCGCTTTCTTAATGGTCATGGGTCAGTTCTTCATGGCGTGGTTCGGATATGGCTATACGCATTTGCCGTATATCCTCTATCCGTATATCGACATTAACGGAAGCGTCGTCAACGAGTCGATGGCGATCGCGCTCGTCATCGTGTTCATTCTAGGATTGCTCTTACTCGTACCGGCGTTGTATTTATTGCTTCGTCTGTTCTTGTTCGACAATGACTATGTGCGTGGAAAACGTTCAAGCGGTAAAGCATAAGACCGGGATTTCCCGGTCTTTTTTTGTATAGTTTTTTTAGGGCGAATCGGTTACACTGTACGAAGAATCGGGAACAGAACCAGCTGTAGGGAAAGGGATGTTTTGAATATGACAGGTGAATTTGCAGTCATCGGCTTAGGTCGGTTTGGTGGGTCGATCGTGCGGGAGCTGTCGTCGAACGGATATGACGTGCTCGCCATCGACGTGGATGAAGAACGCGTCAATGAGTTCATGGGTCTAGCCACGCACGCGGTCATCGCCGACACGACCGATGAGAACGTCTTAAAGAGTCTTGGGATTCGTAACTTCGAACATGTGATCGTGGCAATCGGAGAAAACATTCAAGCCTCGATTTTGACGACGTTGATTTTGAAAGAGCTCGGTGTCCAAATCATCACGGTGAAAGCGACGAACGACTACCACGAAAAAGTCCTACGTCGAATCGGTGCGGATAACATCGTCCACCCGGAACGCGATATGGGCGTCCGGATCGCCAACGGATTGATGAGCCAAAGTATTTTGGATTACCTTGAACTTTCAAATGAACATTCGATTGTCGAGATCAAGGCTTCTGAAAAACTATCGAATAAATCACTGATTGATTTGGACCTTCGTGCCAAATACGGAGTCAACATCGTCGCCATCCGTCGTGGTGACGACGTCTTGATTTCCCCTCAAGCCGACGAGATGATCCTGCCGGAAGATATTTTGATCATCATCGGAAAAGATACCGACCTCGACCGGCTCGAACGCTCGCTTCGGTCAAGATAAAAACGAGAGGCGCGCGCCTCTCGTTGTTTTTAGATTAATTTCATTTTTCTTAGTCCATACTCGATACCGTCTTCAAGAATCGATTTCGTCACAAAGTCGGCCGCTTCTTTTGCCTCGGCTCGTCCGTTGCCCATCGCGATGCCTGTACCGACGTATCGGAGCATCGCCAAGTCGTTCAACGCGTCACCGAAGGCGTATGTGTTCTCGAGGCGATAGCCGTTCGTCTCGATGAAGTGGCGAATGCCGTCCGCCTTGCTCGCCCCGCGATTGATGACGTCCATCGCATGCGGGTGCCAGCGGATAAAATCGAATTCGCTGTAAGCGTCGAGATAACGATGCTCTTCTTCAGGCGTGCAGTAGAGCAACGTCTGATAGACGTCCTGTTCAATGTGGAAGTTTGGCGCGTACGTCGGGATCGGTATATCGAGTTCACCGAGCGACTGTTCGACGACGTGGTCGTTCGGTTTCGTCGCGCCGCCACGGTCTTGTCCGAGATAGACGAGTGTGTGGTCGTTCGTACCCGCATGGTCCGTCAAACGGCTGAGCGCATGAGTCGGTAGCGTGTTCCGATAGACGATTTCCCCGCGGTGGACGACGATTTGGCCGTTGTAGCACACCATGCTCTCGATTCCAAGTTGCTGCGGGATGTCTGAGAGCATCGCCGGGCCTCGTCCCGTCGCGATGAACGTCTCGACTCCGTTCGCACGAAGTTGTTCGATCGCCGCAATCGTCGAAGGCGGAATATACGTCCCTTCGTGGAGAAGTGTGCCGTCAATGTCAAAAAAGACTACTTTTTTATCTTCCATTCGAATCACCATGCTTTCTCTGTCTTGTTTAGGGTATGTCTATACAAAAAAGCATACCACGAAATCAAGAAACAGCCCTCAATCTGACGTCATTAGTGAAATTTTGTCACAATATGAGCTATAATGAAGAAAGAATCTTACGGAGACATAACTTTATCACGAGAATCACTTATGTATCACATAGATGAAAATCAACTAACTAGAAGTAAGGAGAGATTAAATGAAGTTTGTAAAGAACCATCAAACCGCTGTGTTCGCATTAGGCGGACTCGGAGAAATCGGGAAGAATACGTACGTCGCTCAATTTCAAGATGAGATCATTGTCATCGACGCCGGGATTATGTTCCCAGAGGATGACTTGCTTGGGATCGACTACGTCATTCCAGATTACTCATACTTGATCAAAAACAAAGAAAAAGTAAAAGGGGTGTTCATCACCCACGGTCACGAAGACCATATCGGTGGAATCCCGTTCTTGTTGAAACAAGTCAAACTGCCGATCTATGCGACAAAGCTCGCCCTTGGGTTGATCAAAGTGAAACTTGAGGAGCATGGCTTGCTTCGCGAGGCCGAATTGCATGAAATCGATGAGGATACGATCGTTAAGTTCAGAAAGACGAGTATCTCGTTCTTCCGGACGACTCACTCGATTCCGAACTCGCTCGGTGTCGTCGTCAAGACGCCACAAGGCAACATCGTCCATACCGGCGACTTCAAGTTCGACTTCACACCGGTCGGCGAGCCGGCTGATATCGCCAAAATGGCTGAGATCGGGAAAGAAGGCGTCCTTTGTCTCTTGTCAGACTCGACGAACGCAGAAATCGAAGGGTTCACGATGAGTGAAAAAGTCGTCGGCGGGACGATCAGTGAGACGTTCCGTAAAGCGGAAGGGCGCATCATCTTCGCGACGTTCGCCTCGAACATCTATCGTCTGCAACAAGTCATCGACTCTTGTGCTGAGACGGGCCGCCACTTGCTCATCTTCGGTCGCTCGATGGAAAAAGTCATGACGATCGGACAAGATCTCGGCTTCATCAACGTACCAAAAGGAATGATTATCGAGACGAACCAGATGCGCAACTTCCAACCACATGAAGTGGCGATTCTCTGTACAGGATCACAAGGTGAACCGATGGCTGCGCTCAGCCGGATTGCGAACGGGACACACCGTCAAGTTTCGATCATCCCTGGCGACACGGTCATCTTCTCATCGTCACCGATTCCAGGTAACGCCGTGTCGGTCGGTAAAACGATCAACCAACTATACAAAGCGGGCGCTGACGTTGTCTACGGTAAACTCACGAACATCCATACGTCAGGTCACGGATCGCAACAAGAGCAACTGCTCATGATCCGGTTGCTCAACCCGAAATTCTTCATGCCGATTCACGGAGAGTACCGCATGTTAGTGAAACATGCCGAGCTCGCGCAGTCGGTCGGGATCCCGAAAGAGAACACGTTCGTAATGGACAACGGCGAAGTGCTCGCCGTCGACGCCGATTCGGCTGCCATCACAGGCAAAATTTCGGCGAACGCCGTCTATGTTGACGGAAACGGCATCGGTGACATCGGCAATATCGTCTTACGTGACCGCCGCATCTTGTCAGAAGATGGACTTGTCGTCGTCGTCATCAGCATCGACGGCAAGACGCGAAAACTCGTCTCCGGACCCGACATCATCTCGCGCGGATTCGTGTACATGCGCGAATCGGGTAGCTTGATTCGTGACGGTGAGCGCTTGCTCAAGAAGACGGTCGAACAAGGATTGTCGAATAAGCAGATGAAGTGGTCAGAGATGAAACAACTCGTCTCGGATACACTCACACCATACTTGGCTCAAAAAACACGAAGACACCCAATGGTTCTTCCGATCATTATGGAAGTATGAACGAACGGGCTGTAGGTGACTACAGCCCGTTTTTTAGAGCATAAAAAAGGGGACGGTGCGTATGGAACGGCAGAAGCATAAGACAGGATGGCTCAAATGGGGACTTGCCGCATTTGCGCTCTTATTTTTAGTCACGATGATTTATCATCAAGTAAAACCGCTACCAGAAGGGGTGTCTCGAGCATCCGAATCGGTAAACATCTCGGATGACCAAATCGATTTTTTGTCTGATTTGACATACCAAGGGGAAGATACGGAAGTGACCGAGCAAGAAATCTTCCAAGATGTCGAGCGATCGATTCGGGAAGCAAGCGAATATATCGTCATGGACTTTTTCTTATTCAATCCATATTCAAATGAAGATCGACAGTACCCGGACATCACGGCCCGCCTGTCGTCAGCACTCTTAGAACAGATGGAGCTGTATCCGGACTTGAACGTCGTGTTGATCACAGACGAGATCAACACGACGTATAACGGCCACGCGTCTGACCATTTAGACGTGCTCAAGGAAGCGGGCGCTGAAGTCGTCTACACGAACCTCGACGCGTTACGTGACCCGAATATCTTGTACTCGACGTTGTATCGCATCGGCTTCCAATGGTTCGGGGACAGCCAGAACGGTTGGCTTTCGAACCCGATGGCGAAATCGGCACCGGACATCACGATTCGTTCTTATTTACGGTTACTGAACGTGAAAGCGAACCATCGCAAAGTCATGGTGACGGAGAACGACGGGTTCGTCCTCTCGGCGAATCCGCATGACGCGTCCGGTTACCATTCAAATGTCGGTGTCCGACTCGACGGTCCGATCCTAGCTGACATTCTTGAAGGGGAAGAGGCGATCGCCCGGTTCTCGAAAGGGGATGCGAGTCGTTTCCCGAGTGAAGAAAAACTTGCCGCCTTACGTGACGAGGACTCGGACGGACCGATGCAGGTTCGTTACGTCACCGAGTCGAAAATTCAAGAAGCCGTCCTGAAAGCGATGGAAGAGGCGAAAGCGGGCGAGACGATTTGGATCGGCATGTTCTATTTGGCCGACCGGAACATCATCCAGTCGATCCACGACGCCGCCGAGCGCGGCGCGTTCGTCAAGCTCATCCTTGACCCGAACACGAACGCGTTCGGGCGTAATAAGTCGGGTCTCCCGAACTTGCCGGTCACGGCTGAGCTCGTCGAAGTCAATCCGGAACAGATCGAGGTCCGCTGGTACGAAGTCGGGAAAGAACAATATCATCCGAAGATGCTCTACGTCGAAGGCGAGCAGCGTGTTGTCGTGATGGGGTCTGGCAACTATACGACCCGGAATATGAACGACTATAACCTCGAGGCGGACGTCGAAGTGACGACTGCGACCGAGACCGAGTTCATGCGCGAAGTCGATAGCTATTTCAAACGGCTTTGGAACAACGAGGACGGGACGTACACCGTCGCTTATGATGAGATTCAGACCGACTTGCCGATTGGCAAGTACTTGCTCTACTGGTTACAGAAGTTGACGTGGACGATGACCTACTGACCTAAACAAGCCCGTCCTCAACAGAGGGCGGGCTTCAACTTGTTGACTAACATGATTGCTATCGCTCGTCCTTTCGGCGCCCACGCTTTCCGCAGGCAATCCCGGAGCCGCATCGCGACTCGCGTCGCTGCTGGGTCTCCGTTGGATTGCTATCCTGCAGGGGACGGGGCGCCATCGGACGGGCAACGCACACGGTCGCCATCTGGCGGCGGTCACCGCATAAATTATGAAAGAACTGGCCAATTTGTTGGCCTAGAAAGACCGTATACATAACAGTTTTTCAATTTTATGTCGGGCAGAGTGACTCGAGGTCATCGAACATAAAAAAGACGAACCAATTCGCGAAAAGCGAATTGGTTCGTCAACAGCCCAAGCCCGTCCTCATCAGAGGACGGGCTTGTTTTATTGCGTTTCGACTGGATTGAACTCATTTGAATACTCGTATAAGAACTCGCCCGTCTCACGGAGCACGTCCGTCTTCCGATGAAGTGAGAAGTGATCGTATGGGACGGTCTCGGTACCGATATTGTTCGTGTATTCCTCAAGCAAGAGCGAGCTCGACGGTTCGATCAAGTTGAACTCGCCGCCTCGTCCTGAGAACGAATACACTTGGACGGAGCGGGGCCACGTCTCAAGCTTCGCCTGGAACGACTTGAGCCCATCAGAACTCGGCGACAAGTCGCGGATGGCCGGACTGCCCGTGTTCACACCGAAGTTGCTGGCGGATAAACCGAAGTTGGCGAGGCGCGTCCCGGCGAACGGGCTATCGAACGTAACGAGCTTATCGACGATATACTCGTCTTGGTTCAAAATGTAGTTGGCTGCGGCGACACCGCCCATACTGTGACCGATCACATACATGCGGTCGAACGAACGGTTTCGTTCCGATTTGTACTCTTCGATGGCGAGGTTCAACCATTTCGTCTGGTTGTTCAAGGACGCTTCAGCATCCTCATATTCAATCCGGACGATCGGGCGGTTCGAACTGTAATCATTGATGACGCAGTCGACCGCTCCTTTCGCTGTCACCGTACAAAGCGCACCGTCTTTGGCGAGTCCGCGCTGCTCCATGTATTGGGAGAAGCGGAGGAACGTCCGGTCGGTCCCAAGCAGGCCGTGGACGGCGAACGTCGGGATGAATTCATCGGTTTGGGCGGCTTGACGGATGGCTTCGACTTTTCGATCGTTCGTCAGCTCTTCACGTACGGTCACGATAATGATGGCTAACGCTAACAGGATGATCAACATACCGAGCACGCGCGAACGAATCGATGTCCGGTCGGGGTTTCCGACATTTTTCCGAGATCTCCGCCAAAAGAAGAAAGCAGTCACACTAGCAATGATGGCAACGACGATCGTGATGGTCCACGCTTTGACGTTCGGTACGTGCGCAACAAGCATCATATTGTTTTGGCGTCCGCCGTACACTTGCCACTCGACTTGTTTCATTGAACGAGGGTCAAGACCGGTCCCGTCCTCGACGAACACACCGGTCGGTACCGTCAAATTGAAACGGATGTCGGCTTGGCGGATGTAACGCTCGGCGAGTTCTTTCGGGGAACCGCTCAAGTTGACACCAGGCAAGTCAACGCGATCGAGACGTAAATCCAAGTTCGTCTTCAATACGTATGAATCGAACCAAATGCCGTCTTCCTTTTGAACGTCAAATTTCACGTCGGGGGGAACGAGGACACCGGCCGGTCCGGTCTTCCATTCCTGTTTAATGTTTCGCAGTTCATCGGCGTTTTTGAACGTCTTCTTTAACACCATACCTTCGTAATCGTCTTCGCTCGAATAGTCTCGAGTCGCATAGCCGTTATCGTTCGCTTGTTGTTTCCACGTTTCCCAGTCGAGCCGTAAGTTTAATAGCTTCATGACCGGGTGATCGCGGAATGCATACGTCGTCTCGAGCGTGACAGACTGATCATAGTGGACGGTGGCGTCATATTCGATCCGGACGCATCCACCGATTAAAAGAAACAAGAATGGGAATAGGAACAACAGTGTCTTTTTTTTCACGCTCGTCACCTCAGATCGGTTCACCGTATGTTTCTAGCGGATTGGTCGTATTAATGCGGTCATAAAACAGGACGCCGTCCAAGTGGTCGAGTTCGTGTTGGCAGACGATGGCTCGCATCCCGCGAAGACGTAACTTGATCGGATTGCCGTCACGGTCAAATCCTTCGAGGGTGATGCGACGGTGACGCGGTACGTTGCCTTTGACGATGCGGTCGACAGATAAGCAGCCTTCACCGCCGTTCAAATACGTCTGTTCGAGCGAATGACTCGTGATTTTCGGATTGAAGATCGACAGCTTGAACGTCTCTTCTTCCTCTTTTAGCAGGACGGTGAAGAACCGGCGATTGACACCAAGTTGTGGTGCGGCAATCCCGACACCGCCGCGAAGCTCATATTTTTCACTGATCTCAGGGTCTTGGCTGTTGACGAGGAACGTTTCCATCTCGTCGAGCAGGGCGAGGTCTTCTGCCGTAGGTGGAATCGAGACTTCACTTGAACGGTTACGGAGCCGCTCATCTCCTTCACGAATCACGTCTTTCATTGTTAACATGGGTAAACTTCCTTTCCAATTGCGATATGTCCAATTATATCATATTTAATGAGCGAATCGCTCAGATGGTACAGAAGGTGAAATGAAAATGATACAGAGCGTAAAACATTCGAAAAATGTGTTCATGTAAGCGTTTTTATGGAGTGAGCATATTTTTTGCGTTATTGTAACAACCCGTTTTATACTGACTAGGAAACGGCAGGAGAAGTCATACTTTCCTGAATCACGTTAATACAGATTGCTTTTTTGGACAGATACACTTAAGATTTGAGGTAGTGTTTGATCACAAAAAAAGACAATTGTCTCATAGTTGAAAGGATGAGGTGAAACGAATGAACAACGTTCAGGTACTTCAAAACGTGGAAGAAAACTTCCAAACGTTCCGTATTCTCGACGAGAAGGGCGAGGTCGTCAACCAAGACGCAATGCCAGATGTAACGGACGAGCAACTTCAGGAGCTTATGCGCCGCATGGTCTATACTCGAATTTGGGATCAGCGTGCCATCTCGCTTAACCGTCAAGGACGCCTAGGTTTCTATGCGCCAGTGGCAGGTCAAGAAGCAACGATGATCGGGACGCAATACGCGCTCGACAAGCAAGACTGGATTCTTCCGGGTTACCGCGATATCCCACAACTCGTATTCCACGGACTTCCGCTTTATCAAGCGTTCTTGTTCTCACGTGGTCACGTGGCAGGAAACCGCATCCCAGAAGACGTTAACGTCTTAATGCCGCAAATCATCATCGGCGCACAAATCATTCAAGCAGCGGGTGTGGCTATGGGCCTCAAACGCAACGGCAACACGAACGTCGCCATTACTTACACGGGTGACGGTGGATCGTCACAAGGTGACTTCTACGAAGGCATGAACTTCGCAGGTGCATTCAAATCACCAGCTATCTTCGTCGTTCAAAACAACCGCTTCGCAATCTCGACACCTGTTGAGAAGCAGACGGCAGCTAAAACGATCGCGCAAAAAGCTGTAGCAGCGGGCATCAACGGAATCCAAGTTGACGGTATGGACGTACTTGCTGTCTTCGCCGCAACACAACAAGCGCGTAAAGACGCACTTGATGGGACACCGACGCTCATCGAAGCACTCACATACCGTTACGGACCACATACGCTCGCTGGGGATGACCCAACACGTTACCGTACGAAAGAACTCGATTCAGAGTACCAAGAAAAAGATCCACTCGTACGTTTCCGTCTTTTCCTCGAAGGCAAAAAGCTTTGGAGCGAAGACATGGAGAACGAAGTGATCGAACAAGCGAAAGCAGACGTGAAAGAAGCGATCAGCCTCGCGGACAAAGAACCAAAACAAAAAGTTTCGGACTTCATCAACAACATGTTCGAAACACTCCCTTCAAACTTGAAAGAGCAGCTTGAAGAATATACAGCAAAGGAGTCGAAGTAAGTTATGGCTCAAATGACAATGATCCAAGCGATTACTGATGCGATGCGCGTTGAAATGAAGCGCGACGAGAAAGTACTTCTTTTCGGAGAAGACGTTGGTAAAAACGGTGGGGTCTTCCGTGCAACGGAAGGTCTCCAAGACGAGTTAGGCGAAGACCGCGTCTTCGATACACCGCTCGCTGAGTCTGGTATCGGCGGTCTCGCGATCGGTCTTGCACTCACAGGCTTCCGTCCAATCATGGAAGTTCAATTCTTCGGATTCGTATTCGAAGTGTTTGACTCAGTTGCTGCCCAAATGGCACGTATGCGTTACCGTTCAGGCGGCGCTTACAGCCAGCCGGTTACAATCCGTTCACCGTTCGGTGGCGGCGTTAAAACACCAGAACTGCATGCGGACAGCCTTGAAGGATTGATGGCTCAGACACCTGGTCTTAAAGTCGTCATCCCGTCAACACCATACGATGCAAAAGGTCTTTTGATCGCGTCAATCCGTGACAACGACCCAGTCGTATTCCTCGAGCACATGAAACTTTACCGTTCGTTCCGTGGCGAAGTACCAGAAGGCGACTACACGATCGAGCTTGGAAAAGCAGACGTGAAACGCGAAGGTACTGACGTTTCGATCATCACATACGGTGCGATGGTTCATACTTCACTCAAAGCAGCTGAAGAGCTTGAAAAAGAAAACATCAACGTCGAAGTAATCGACCTCATGACAATCAGCCCGCTTGATATCGACACAATCGTCGAGTCAGTTAAAAAGACTGGCCGCGCGATCGTCGTTCAAGAGGCACAGCGTCAAGCAGGGATTGCGGCGAACGTCGTAACTGAAATTCAAGAACGCGCGATTCTTCACCTCGAAGCACCAGTGCTTCGTGTAACTGCACCAGACACGGTCTTCGCTTTCGCACAAGGTGAAGATGCATGGTTACCTGACCATAAAGATGTCGTTGCAAAAGTTAAAGAAGTTATCAACTTCTGATCGTGTTCATTTAACGATGAGGGAGAATTGTCTCCCTTGTCGTATTTACATGATTATTTGATGGGAGGAAAAACCAGTGGCAGTATTTGAATTTAAATTACCAGACATCGGTGAAGGAATTCACGAAGGTGAGATCGTCAAGTGGTTCGTCAAAGCAGGGGATACAGTGAAAGAGGATGACATCCTCCTCGAAGTTCAAAACGACAAAGCCGTCGTTGAGATTCCTGCTCCGGTTGACGGAACAGTCAAGGAAGTTAAAGTCTCTGAAGGAACAGTTGCCATCGTCGGCGACGTGCTCATCACGTTCGATATTGAAGGTGACGCACCAGCCGGTGAAGAAGCAGCAGCTCCTGAACAGCCAAAAGCTGAAGAGAAGACAGAAGAGATTCAAGAAGACGTAAAAGAAGACGTGAAAGAAGACGGTCCACGTGAAGTTCAACTTCACAAGTCTGAGCGTGTCATCGCTATGCCTTCGATTCGCAAGTACGCTCGCGAAAAAGGCGTCGACATCCGTGAAGTCAAAGGAACGGGCGACAACGGGCGTATTCTTAAAGAAGACATCGACGCGTTCGCAAACGGTGAAGCACCGACAGCGGAAGCTACAACAGAGAAAACAGAATCTGTAGCGACGGCCTCGGCTGCGAAGACGGAAATCAAGCCTTACGAGTCAGCTACACCTGAACTCGAAACGCGCGAGAAAATCCGTGGTATCCGTAAAGCGATCTCGAAAGCGATGGTCAACTCGAAACATACGGCTCCGCACGTAACACTCATGGACGAAGTCGATGTCACGAAACTTGTCGCACTCCGTAAAGAGTTCAAACAAGTCGCGGCTGACCAAGGCGTGAAACTCACGTACTTGCCATTCGTCGTCAAAGCATTGACAGCGGCAGCGAAAGCTTACCCAACGATCAACGCGTCAATCGACGATGTAAACGAAGAAATCGTCTACAAAAACTACTACAACATCGGTATCGCAGCTGACACGGATAACGGCCTCGTCGTTCCTGTCGTCAAAGATGCGGACCGTAAATCAGTCTACGCACTTGCAAACAACATCAATGAGCTTGCTGGCAAAGCCCGTGAAGGCAAACTTGCTGGGGACGACATGAAAGGCGGATCGATCACAATCACGAACATCGGTTCAGCTGGTGGACAATGGTTCACACCTGTCATCAACCACCCGGAAGTTGCTATTCTCGGTATCGGCCGCATTGCTGAAAAAGCTGTCGTCAAAGACGGAGAGATTGTCGCAGCACCAGTGCTCGCACTTTCATTCAGCTTTGACCACCGTCTCATCGATGGTGCGACTGCTCAAAACGCGCTCAACATGGTCAAACGCTTGCTTCAAGATCCAGCACTTCTAATGATGGAGGGATAAGAACATGGTAGTAGGAGAATTCGCACAAGAAACTGATTTACTTGTCATCGGCGCCGGTCCTGGTGGATACGTCGCAGCAATCCGCGGCGCACAACTCGGACTCAAAGTTACAATCGTTGAAAGAGGCAACTTTGGCGGTGTCTGCTTGAACGTCGGTTGTATCCCATCTAAAGCGTTGATTACGGCTGGACATAACTTCCAGCACGCTAAAGGTCACTCGACAATGGGAATCACATCTGACAACGTGTCAGTTGACTTCACGAAAGTCCAAGACTGGAAACAGTCGGTTGTCAACAAATTGACTGGCGGCGTCAAAGGTCTTTTGAAAGGCAACAAGATCGAAATCGTTCAAGGTGAAGCGTTCTTCGCAGCTGAAGACACAGTTCGTGTCATCACAGAAGATAGCTCAACTCCTTACAAGTTCAAGAAAGCGATCATCGCGACTGGTTCGACACCAATCGAGATCCCATCGTTCAAATGGTCAAAACGCGTTCTTTCTTCAACTGGCGCATTGGCTCTTACAGAAGTTCCGAAAAAGCTCGTCGTCATCGGTGGCGGCTACATCGGAATGGAACTTGGAACAGCGTATGCGAACTTCGATACTGAAGTCGTAGTCGTTGAAGGCGCAAGCGACATCTTGTCTGGCTTCGAGCCACAAATGACGCAAATCGTCAAAAAGAAACTCAAACAAAAAGGCAACGTCACGATCCACACGAACGCTCTTGCAAAAGGCGTCGAGGAAACGGAAGACGGCGTTATCGTGAAGTTTGAAGTGAACGGCGAAGAACAGACTGTTGAAGCGGACTACGTCCTCGTCACAGTCGGACGCCGTCCGAACACTGGCGACATCGGCCTCGAGAATGCTGAAGTTAAAATCAGCGACCGCGGCATCATCGAGATCGACGACCAGTGCAAGACGTCGAACGAAAACATTTATGCAATCGGCGACATCGTACCAGGACCACCGCTCGCACACAAAGCTTCTTACGAAGCAAAAGTTGCAGCGGAGGCAGCTGCAGGTAAGCCGGCTTACCTCGACTACTCAGCAATCCCAGCGGTCGTCTTCACTGACCCTGAACTTGCGACAGTCGGTTACACAGAACCGCTCGCTAAAGAAGAAGGACTCGATTTCACAGTATCGAAATTCCCATTCGCAGCGAACGGTCGTGCCCTCGCCCTCGACGAGCCAGACGGCTTCATGAAGCTCATCACGCGTAAAGAGGACGGTCTTTTGATCGGTGCTCAAATCGCGGGTACAGGCGCTTCTGATATGATTGCCGAGCTTGGTCTCGCCATCGAAGCAGGCATGACAGCTGAAGATATCGCGCTCACAATCCACGCTCACCCATCACTCGGTGAGATGGCAATGGAAGCGGCAGAAATCGCAATGGGTATGCCAATCCACGTCGTTAAGTAATACAAAAACTCTCTCGCTACTCGCGGAGGGCACTGAAAAACCTCCGCTCTATCCGAGCGTGAACAGAAAAAAGGGCGATTGGACCGACTCAAGTCGGGACAATCGCTCTTTTTCCTTGCCCTTATCCTGTTTTTTCTTTTGAGAGGGTGATGATCCGCTTCAGGTTTACCGCGATGATCGCCTGCCCAATCGGCTTCTGCCCGTACCGGGCCCGGGAATGGGTCGAACCGACGATCAGCGTCCGTCCCTTCAGCAGCCCCATCTCTTTCGCGACCTCGACCGTGTGTGCGAGCAGTTTGTCGAGCAGTTTGTCGTCGTCCATGCGTTGGCGGCGGAATTTCGTGAGCGAGGACGG
>NZ_SJUQ01000069.1:0-433 GCF_004337045.1 Exiguobacterium sp. SH5S4 | reverse complement strand
TGACAGATGCAACGGACGTACCCTTCGTTGCCCCCGCAAATTTTCCTCGCGTCGGTAGGATCGGCCAACCGGACAGAATCAGAACAACTCCCTCGATGTCGTCAATTCCAACATGCTGGGAGGTTTCCTGAAGCGCGATGAAGAAAAACAATTCGGCCGGAGTGAGATCTGGATGGCCGGCATATACGTAAGTGTTCGCCATTTCCGTTTCGCATGAAAGAAATGACGAGCGATTCCAAGCAGGTAGACCGTCAGCAGCGATGTGTGATTACGACGCATATCCAAGCTTGGAGATAACTCCTGTGGAAAAAATCTGCGCACCTCATCCTGCGCCTCACATGCGCCCCACCAACTTGCGGCATTTTCCCGCGCTCCTCCCTATCTCGCTATTAATCAAACAATCGAGCGTAGAGTTGCGGCGTTCCATAACCGG
>NZ_SJUQ01000068.1:0-434 GCF_004337045.1 Exiguobacterium sp. SH5S4 | reverse complement strand
AATCATAAAAAATCCCTCACTTCGGATCATGTCTCACACTCCATTTTCAGGTTGTCAGAATCATTATCCGTTAATTTGAGGGATTTTTAATACGTTGATATAAGGGATTTTAACAGCGTTGATTACAACTTTGATGTTTTGCTGATACATTTGATGAATCTTGATGTGTAGCACTAACTTTTCCTCCAAATCCATTCCCTCCAGATAAAATAGCTTCAACTACTCTATCGGAGTTCTGTTCTGATTCTTCGGCAATAGTGTAAAATCGTATCGAGCAAAAACTGTCAATTTTATTCTAGCGTTCACACCTGGATCCGAGCCAAGCTCGCACTGTATCCGATCCTCGAGATCAATGAACGCCTATACGAGCTACTGAGCGAGGACGACGATCCAGCCGTGGTCGAGGGCCATCCTTATGATGTGGACTGGAGCAA
>NZ_SJUQ01000067.1:0-445 GCF_004337045.1 Exiguobacterium sp. SH5S4 | reverse complement strand
AAATTGCATCGCTTGAGCAGTAATCGTTACTTTCTCAAGGGTAAATTCCCCTCTACCAAAGGCAACTGATACAATCGGATTTGCCAACACTACCATAGCTAAAGCAATCGGAATCAAAAAAATGGACATACTTCCCAAACTTGTATGCAGTGTTCTCTTCACCGCAGTCATATCTCCCTCTTTGGTTAATTTTGCCAACCTTGGAAAAATAGTCGTACCAACGGATGTTACAATTACACTATTGACTAACAAATTGAGTTTGTAAGCATTGTTCAAACAAGTAACTGTTCCTGTCGCCAATCCGGAACCGAGATATCTGTCCACCATTAAATTGATATCAAAAACCATTCTTCCCAAAAAAACCGGAATAATCAATATCAAAATTTTTCGTACATTTTCATCTCGAAAATCCAACATCGGATAATATCGAAACCCACTCCTGTAT
>NZ_SJUQ01000066.1:0-448 GCF_004337045.1 Exiguobacterium sp. SH5S4 | reverse complement strand
TCATCGCACTGCGGGCAATCCCCGAGCTATCGTCTCGATTGCCAGGTCAACTGCTGTGTCGAATGGGATATCGCTTGCGGCGGTATTTGTACCGGATGCCACATTCGAGGCTGCATTGGCTATCAGAAAACGATGACGGACCACGGCTATTTCGTAGTCGATGCCGCGCCGGTCGATGCCGAGTACCCGGACGGTATCCGGAAGCGCGCGACGCGCATTATCGAGGCGTGTCGTTTCCTCTGTCTCGTCGAGCGGTGCGCTCATATTGAGCTCCTGCGCATCGACCCAGCCCATCGCGCCGAAGCCGCCGATATGGCGAAGCCGCACCGGCACCAGGGTGAAGAACGAAAAGTCGCCGAGCGCCAGATATCGTTCCGCATCCGGGTGATAGCGCAGATAGCGCCGCGCGGGCGAACCCGGATCACCGCCTGCGTTTTCGCTCGGCACC
>NZ_SJUQ01000065.1:0-467 GCF_004337045.1 Exiguobacterium sp. SH5S4 | reverse complement strand
GCTCCTAGTGCCAAGGCATCCACCGTACGCCCTTTCTACCTTGATCTAGCGTTTCTAAGACACACGGTCCGAACGGACCATGCATATTTTTCTTGGTTTGATGTCTTGATGAATCTTCAGTTTTCAAGGAACAAAGTGGAGCCTAGCGGGATCGAACCGCTGACCTCCTGCGTGCAAGGCAGGCGCTCTCCCAGCTGAGCTAAGGCCCCATATAAGGGAATTCTCAAAAAAATGGTGGGCCTAAGTGGACTCGAACCACCGACCTCACGCTTATCAGGCGTGCGCTCTAACCAGCTGAGCTATAGGCCCTCATAATTTGATTTGTCGAGAGATTTGGTCTCTCAAAACTGAACGATGGGCAATGCCACATGGGCATTTTCCTTAGAAAGGAGGTGATCCAGCCGCACCTTCCGATACGGCTACCTTGTTACGACTTCACCCCAATCATCTGTCCCACCTTCGGCGGC
>NZ_SJUQ01000064.1:0-824 GCF_004337045.1 Exiguobacterium sp. SH5S4 | reverse complement strand
CCGAAGGTCGGGTTCATCCGCTTCACACAGCACCGAATCTTCGACGGCGAGATCCGGTCGGCGACCGTGTCGATGACGAAGACGGGCAAGTTCTTCGTGTCGCTCCTCGTCGAGCAGCCCGACGAGCCCTGGGTCCCGGCCGAGCACAAAATCGGGATCGACCTCGGCCTCGGGCACTTCGCCGTCATGACGAACGACGCGCTCGTCACGGAGAAGGTCCCGAACCCGCGCAACCTGCGCGAGGCCGAGGAACGGCTGAGACGGGCGCAGCGCTCGCTCTCCCGCAAGAAGCCCGGCAGCCGGAACCGCGAGAAGGCGCGGCTCCTATTGGCCAAAAAGCATGAAAAGGTACGGAACCGCCGACATGACTTCCTCCACAAGCTGTCACGACGCATCGTCGACGAGAACCAAGTCGTCGTCGTCGAGACGCTGAAACCGAGGGAGATGATGCAGGACCGCCGCCTGGCAAAGTCGATCGGGGACGCCGGATGGGGCGAGTTCGTCCGCCAGCTCGCCTACAAATGCAGGTTCCACGGCCGCACACTGATCCAGGCCGACCCGTGGTTCGCCTCGACCCAGGTTTGTTCGGCCTGTGGCGAGAACGGCGGCAAGAAGGACCTGCACGTCCGCGAGTGGACATGCGCCGTATGCGGCACGCACCATGACCGCGACGTCAACGCGAGCCTCAACCTGTTGAGGCTCGCCGACTGAAACACTCCAGGGCAGGGACTGCCCGACGAGCTTGGTCCACAACCGTGGCTGGTCAAAGCACGGTCTTCCCAAGAAGCTCCCACTTCAAGTTGCGAAGCAAATAAGTGGTGAGT
>NZ_SJUQ01000063.1:0-951 GCF_004337045.1 Exiguobacterium sp. SH5S4 | reverse complement strand
CCTGGATCCGAGCCAAGCTCGCACTGTATCCGATCCTCGAGATCAATGAACGCCTATACGAGCTACTGAGCGAGGACGACGATCCAGCCGTGGTCGAGGGCCATCCTTATGATGTGGACTGGAGCAAGTACGATAGCCTGAATCGGCCGTGGGAAGAAGGTGGCACTGCATGAGCTTGAAAGAAATGTGCAAGTCGCTCCGCCTTGCCTACGTCGCCGAAATCTATGAATCGATTCCAACGGAATCCCCTGAAAAATTTCTTATGGAACTTTTCTCCATGGAAATGCGCCTCCGCGAAGAAGCGAAGGCGCAACGATTTATCAAAAAGGCGAAATTCATCAACAACAAGTCACTCGACGACTATCACTGGGGCAATCACATCTACTTCCCGAAGCATTTGGATAAGGACGAACTGACCTCACTGAATTTCGTCGAGCATTCACAGAACGTCGTTCTGACAGGGTCCCCGGGAACAGGAAAGACCCATTTGGCCATCGGACTCGGGAGAGAAGCTTGTCACAAAGGTTATGAGGTGAGGTTCTTCCGGGTCTCCGAGCTCGTAGAGCAACTCAACAAGGCCTGGCGGGATGGGAAACTGAGCAGCTTCCATTCACGTCTCGAATCGGCAGACCTTATCATTTTAGACGAGATGGGATACATCCCTCTCACAAAAGAATCTGCGGAACTCCTGTTCCATCTCATCACCGACTGGTACGAGCGAAAGAGCCTGATCATCACATCCAACCTTGAGTTCAGCCAGTGGAATCGCATCTTTGGCGACGCGCGCCTAACGGCGGCACTCGTCGATCGCGTCATCCATCACGCTCACATACTAAACTTCACAGGTGACAGTTATCGTGTCACGCATGCGTTGTCGAAACACTAAAACCCAGCTGGCAAAGTTCTGTACTTTTCGTTGCATTATTGTGCACATTTGTATTGCAAAATACA
>NZ_SJUQ01000062.1:0-1119 GCF_004337045.1 Exiguobacterium sp. SH5S4 | reverse complement strand
GATGAGATTTCCCTTTGAGCAATCAAGAAAGACCCCTCAGAGACGATGAGGTAGATAGGTCATGGGTGGAAGCACGGCGACGTGTGGAGCTGAATGATACTAATCGGTCGAGGCTTTGATCTAGAAATGGTTTGTATTGATGAATCTTCAGTTTTGAGAGAGTAATCTTTCAAAAAAAGTTTGACATTATGTAAAGATAATGTTAATCTCATATATGTCTGGTGGCGATAGCGAAGCGGCCACACCCGTTCCCATGCCGAACACGGAAGTTAAGCGCTTCAGCGCCGAAAGTAGTTGGGGGTCTCCCCCTGTGAGGATAGGACGTTGCCAGGCATACATATCGGAGGATTAGCTCAGCTGGGAGAGCACCTGCCTTACAAGCAGGGGGTCGGCGGTTCGATCCCGTCATCCTCCACCATTTACACCTGCCGGTGTAGCTCAGTTGGTAGAGCATCTGACTTGTAATCAGAGGGTCGAGGGTTCAAATCCTTTCGCCGGCACCATTTTTTAAAAAAGTCTACCGCACTAATTATACCTTGCCGGGGTGGCGGAATTGGTAGACGCACAGGACTTAAAATCCTGCGAGGGTTTCCTCGTGCCGGTTCAAGTCCGGCCCTCGGTACCATCTATATATCCCATTGGGAATCATTCGTCTCGCACCCTTAGCTCAGCTGGATAGAGCGTTAGACTACGAATCTAAAGGCCGGGAGTTCGAATCTCTCAGGGTGCACCATTTATAACGGGAAGTAGCTCAGCTTGGTAGAGCACTTGGTTTGGGACCAAGGGGTCGCAGGTTCGAATCCTGTCTTCCCGACCATCATAACTTTTGGGGCCTTAGCTCAGCTGGGAGAGCGCCTGCCTTGCACGCAGGAGGTCAGCGGTTCGATCCCGCTAGGCTCCACCAATTCTTTAACTGACGAACTTTGAAAACTGAACGATGAGGCAAAAAAAGTTTTACAAGTTTTGATTGAAGCGCAAGCTTCGTCATTTTCAAGAGCTATATCAAATTCTTTGGAGAGTTTGATCCTGGCTCAGGACGAACGCTGGCGGCGTGCCTAATACATGCAAGTCGAGCGCAGGAAATCGACGGAACCCTTCGGGGGGAAGTCGACGGAATGA
>NZ_SJUQ01000061.1:0-1119 GCF_004337045.1 Exiguobacterium sp. SH5S4 | reverse complement strand
ATGGTCGGGAAGACAGGATTCGAACCTGCGACCCCTTGGTCCCAAACCAAGTGCTCTACCAAGCTGAGCTACTTCCCGTTATAAATGGTGCACCCTGAGAGATTCGAACTCCCGGCCTTTAGATTCGTAGTCTAACGCTCTATCCAGCTGAGCTAAGGGTGCATAAAATGCGGTCGAGAGGACTTGAACCTCCACGGTGTTAACCACCACTAGGCCCTCAACCTAGCGCGTCTACCGATTCCGCCACGACCGCATATTAATGGAGCGGAAGACGGGATTCGAACCCGCGACCCCGACCTTGGCAAGGTCGTATTCTACCACTGAACTACTTCCGCAATATGAGTTTTGATTAGAGATGCGGGTGAAGGGACTCGAACCCCCACGTCAAGGACACTAGATCCTAAGTCTAGCGCGTCTACCAATTCCGCCACACCCGCATATAATATTCAAATATAACTATTAATTAATGAGAAATGGTGAGCCATGCAGGGCTCGAACCTGCGACCCTCTGATTAAAAGTCAGATGCTCTACCAACTGAGCTAATGGCTCATTAATTTAAAATGGGGCGACTGAAGGGAATTGAACCCTCGAATGCCGGAATCACAATCCGGTGCGTTAACCACTTCGCCACAATCGCCATGAAAAAATGGTGCCGGCGAAAGGATTTGAACCCTCGACCCTCTGATTACAAGTCAGATGCTCTACCAACTGAGCTACACCGGCAGGTGTAAATGGTGGCTTTGGACGGAATCGAACCGCCGACACAAGGATTTTCAGTCCTTTGCTCTACCAACTGAGCTACAAAGCCAACTTATTAAGTTTAAATTAAAAATGGCGGTCCCGACGGGATTCGAACCCGCGATCTTCTGCGTGACAGGCAGACATGTTAACCGCTACACCACGGGACCGTTTGTAAAACTATTTGTATCGACTCCACCTATTTTAAATGTCAATTAGAATAAAGTCAATAAGTTTTGTAAAAAAATAAAAAGCCTGGCAACGTCCTATCCTCACAGGGGGAGACCCCCAACTACTTTCGGCGCTGAAGCGCTTAACTTCCGTGTTCGGCATGGGAACGGGTGTGGCCGCTTCGCTATCGCCACCAGACAAGGGATTGT
>NZ_SJUQ01000060.1:0-1129 GCF_004337045.1 Exiguobacterium sp. SH5S4 | reverse complement strand
CGGGATCAACGTCTTCATGTCGGTCGGGTTCGGATAGACATCATAGGCAAGCGTGTACTGACCTTCGGTTGCGATTTGGACGTTGTACCCCGGCTTCAGTTGGCCGTTTTTCATGTGATCCTCTTTCATCCGCATGAACGTCGCGTCCCTGTCGGTCTTCGAGTAACTGTTCCGTGTACCGAAGGTGGCCATGTGTTCCTCGTATCGACGTTTCCGGGCGGCGAAATCGGCGGCCTGTTTGTGGAGGCGGCGGGGTATCTTCCGTTTCATACGCAATCGTTTCCGTTCGGCGACGTCGGTCGCCGTGGCGATTTCCTCGTTGATGGACTCGATCTTCTCTTCGAGCCGCGCTGCGATCTGTTCGAGTTCTTCGACCGAGAGCGCGTCCGGGCTCTCCCGTTCGATCTCGGGGATGACCTGGTCGGCCATCAGTTCGTCGTACAGCTGGTTCGATTTCTCGACGAGCGCGGCGCTGTATCTCGCGACGGCCTTCCGCCAGACGAACGTATAGCGGTTGGCATTCGCCTCGATCTTCGTGCCGTCGATGAAGATCGCCTCCTCGTCGATTTCGCCGGTCTCGACGAGATGACATCTGAAGGCGACGAACGCCGCCTTCAAGATCGGGGACACGGCCGGATGGACGCGGAAACGGTTGATCGTCCGATAACTCGGCTCGTGGCCCTGGGCGAGCCACATCATCCGCAGGCTGTCTTTTAGAAGGCCTTCGATCTTTCGACCTGAAAATACGGACTGTGTGTAGGCGCAGAGGACGATCTTCATCATCATACGCGGATGGTAAGCGGGGCAGCCCGTCGTTCGCCAGAACGGCTCGAAGGCCTCGTCCGGAATCTGTTCGACGAGATCGTGGACGGCGAAGGCGATATCGTTTTCCTGGAGACGGACTTCTAAATCTAGGGGCAAAACCAACTGGTTCATGGTATACTTTTTGTACATAGGGGCACCTCCAAAGTTATGGTTTGGTCACTTTAACTTTATCAGAGGTCGCCCCTATCTGTTTAGTCCGAAATGCGTGAACGAACCCATAAAAATGAGAAGAGGCCACCGTTAGCGAACAAGTCGCTCCCGGTGGCCTCTTTCTTATAAATCTACTGAGTTATGTCCCAGCCTC